>JBPYEE010000834.1:0-2193 GCA_051985095.1 Vicinamibacterales bacterium
GCGTACTTCTGGACGATTGTGGCGAGTGCCGCGATCTTCCTGGTGTCCGGCATCCCGATGTGGTTCCCGGCCACCTTTGGTCGCCTGGCCGGTGAGGTCGGGTACGTCCTCCATGACGTGGCGGCAATCGTCATGCTCGTGGGGTTCATCATTCACATCTACGAAAGCACGGCCGTCGCCCCCGGGACGTTCCGCGCGATGACGCGCGGGAGCGTTGAGAAGGGCTGGGCCTGGACGCATCACCCCGCCTGGTATCGACGGGCGGTTGGCCGCCAACCGCCCGTCAATCCCGGCACGCGGCGTCAGGACGGGTCGTGATCGCCCTGGGTGTTGTCGTCGCCCTGGGCGTTGCCGCCATGGTGGTTGAAATCAAACAGGTCGAAGAGATCGCCGATCGCCGGCATGTTCCGCGGGACATAGGGGTCGTCATCGTCCATCCGCGGGTTGGGCAGGTTGTCGCGGCTGCGGTCGCTGAGCGTCGTGCGCAGTTTCCAGTTCCGCTCGACGAACTTCACAAACGACGAGTGCTCGTTGTAGACGTGACTGATGTGGCCGCCGGTCGAGAAGGGTGAGACCGCGATCATCGGAATGCGGGGACCGGTGCCGAAGAAGTCGACCGGCTGAATGAATCCCGAGTCGTAGTAGCCGCCGCCCTCGTCGACGGTCACGAAAATGGCCGTCTCCGCCCACTGCTCCGGGTTGCTCTGCGCCAGCTCGATGATGTTCGCGACAAACGCCTCGAACAGATCGAATTTCGAGGAGGCCGGGTGTCCGTCGAGTGCGCCATCCGGCTTGACATACGAGACCGCCGGCAGGGTGCCATTCACGAGGTCGGTGAACAGATCGGTGACGTCGCGCATGTGATCCGCGCGCATTGAGGGAAAAGCGGCTTGATACTCGAACGGGTTGCAGATGTTGCAGTACCCGGCGATGCCGCCCGGGTTGTACCCGTTGCCGTAGTACTTCCAGGGGATGTTCGCCGCGCTCAGCACGTCGCCGATGCTCCGCATGGTCACGGCCGGAATGTTGTTGGCGGGGTTGCTGGCCGACCCGTCCGGATTGAAGGCGGGATTGACGTTCACCGCGTTGTAATACGCCCCCGGATCACACTGGGCAGAGACGTGGTACGGCAGCTGGGCCAGATAGGACAGGATCGCGCTGATGCCCGGCTGCGTCGGATCGGAGCAGTTGAACCACTGATTCCGCGCGGTGTAGAGATTCAACGTGCCGGCTTGCGGGTCCGGGTTGTAGATCCGGCTGGCCGCGGGGGTGATGGCGTGGCCCGCGCCGTCGCTGAAGAACACCTGGTCGGCAAACCCGAGCGGCCCGCTGTCGGGCCCCGTTCCACCCATCACCGGCTGGTGGTAGTTGTCGCTCATCGTGTACTGATCGGCGAGCGATTTCATGAGGGGCACATCACCCTGCTGCATGTTGAAAAACGCCATTGTCTGGCCCGTGTCGTGCGGCGTGCCCGTCGGCGCCGTGGCGTAGGTCGTCGTAATCGCCGACTGCAGATCGTGCAGGCAGCCGGTCGGGTTGCCCCTTGACACGTGCTCCTGATCGATCGCGCAGTCCATCTGCTGGTACATCTGGAAGTATTGATGGATCGTGTCCGCCGTGTATGCGTCGTAGGGCATGAGGCTGCCGGTCATCTGGAATGGCCCGGGCAGCAGGGTGTTGACGCCCGTAATCCGCGTATCCGGACCCGATGTGAAGGGGAGTCCCGTCCCGCCTGTGCCGAGCAGCAACTGTGCGGGCGCGAACGCCGGGCCGAGGCCCGGATCCGTTTTCCCGAGGTACGGAGGCGTCACGGGCGCGCCGGCGACATCAGGCGGCGGAAGCACCGAATACAGCTGTTTGTCGGCCAGGCTGGCACTGATGAAGAACTTGCCGCCGTTTGGCGCCGACACGATGTTGTATTGATGGGCGCGGGCGAAGTTCGGACCCGGCGTGCCGTCCGCATTCACGATCCCTTCGGACAGGAGATTGCGGACCCCCTCACGCTTGTGCTTCGCCTGATAGGTGGCGAACAGATGATCGAAACTGCGATTTTCGCCGACGATGATCACGACGTGCTTGATCGGCGACGCCGTGTCGATCTTGTCGACCGCTCGATCGGGATCCGAGGCGGCGTGGCCGGTCCATCCGGTGGCGAACGCCGACACACCAAGAACTGACACGACCGCCGCGACT
>JBPYEE010000835.1:0-3227 GCA_051985095.1 Vicinamibacterales bacterium
AACACGCTCTGGTGTGCGGACTACAAAGGCGAATTTCTGCTGGGCAATCGCCGGTACTGCTATCCGTTGACGATCACCGACTTTGCCAGTCGGTATCTGCTGACGTGCGAAGCCCTGCTGACGACCCAAGAGCAATTTGCCTTCACCGTCTTCGAACGCACCTTTACGGAGTTCGGGTTGCCGCAGGTGATTCGGACTGATAACGGCTTGCCCTTCGCCTCGGGGCATGCCCTCTACGGACTCAGCAAACTGTCGGTCTGGTGGCTGCGGCTCGGCATTCAGCTGGAGCGCATTCAGCCCGGCCACTCGCAGCAAAATGGGCGGCACGAGCGGATGCATTTGACGCTCAAGCAAGAAGCGACCAAACCGGCGGCCCCCAATGTGCTGCAGCAACAGGCGCGTTTCGATGCGTTCGTCGAGCGCGATAACCAGGACCGGCCGCATCAAGCACGAGGGATGAAGGTGCCGGCGGATCTGTACGTGCGCTCCTCCCGGGTGTATCGCGGACTCCCCGAGCTCACGTCTCCGGTTCACGACCATACGATTGCCGTGACGCGGTGCGGCCGCATCTGCTTCAACGGGCGGAACGTGAATCTCAGCCACGTCTGCGCCGGACAGAACGTCGGCGTGACGCCCGTCGGCGAGCGTATCTGGCTCGTCACCTTCATGCAGTGCGATTTAGGCTATTTCGATGACGAGACGTGCCGGCTAGAACCGATCGAGAATCCGTTCGGACCGAAAGTGTTACCCCTCCGCCCGGAATAAACTGTTACCGCTCCGCTCAGAACGGACCCAGGAGTTGTGGCTCCTCAGGCTGGACTCGAACCAGCAACCCTCCGGTTAACAGCTTGACTCTAACGTTTGGGCTCGCGGTTCTTCGTGCCGGTAGCTCGGATGAGGACCTGATGTTACTTGCTGTTTGGCGAAATATTGTTCAGAGCCATTACCTATTTACGCCACGTCCGTCCGGACGTGTTGCGCCAAGACTTCATTGATCAGCGTTTGATAACCGACTTTCCGGCGACGCGCCTCTTTCCGGAACTGGTCGAGCACACGAGCGTCCACGCGAATGGCGATGAGTCGCCGTGGTTCGTCACCGAGCGGGGGGCGGCCAACCCGTCGCATCGCTCGCAACTGCTCCGATGACGAGGACGCCGAGGCGCGCCTGAGGTCGCAGCGACATAGGCATTCGACGACTGCGAGTCAACCGAGTGAATATTACCTGAACGTCATTGTGGTATTATCGTGCAGTGAGGACTATTTCGCTGAAACTGCCCGACGCGATTGACGCCAGGCTCGAAGCGCGTGCCAGGCGTCTGGGAAAAACAAAGTCGGCGATCACGCGCGAGGCCTTGGATCAGTTCCTTAAGGAGTCTCCGACGTCGGATGTGTCGTGTCTCGACCTAGTGCGCGATTTGGTCGGCACTGCGCGAGGCCCGGGCGACCTGGCGTCGAACAAGAAACACCTGCGCGGCTACGGACGGTGAGGACGCGCGTCATCCTCGACACGGGCCCGCTCGTCGCGCTCGTCGATCGTCGCGACAAGGACCACGAGTGGACGGTTGCCCAGTGGAGCGACATCGCACCACCGCTGCTCACCTGCGAGAGCGTCATCTCGGAAGCGTGTTTTCTCCTCGAGCAAACGCGAACCGGCGCCGCACCGGTCTTCGAGATGCTGCTGCGCAAAGCAATCGCCCTTCCGTTTCAGCTCGAAGACCATCTGAAAGAGGTCCGGGCGCTGTGTGAGAAATATTCGGACATTCCGATGTCCGTCGCGGATGCGTGCCTAGTCCGGATGGCCGAGCAATCGGCCCAGAGCGTGGTGTTGACGCTCGACCGCGACTTCAAGATCTACCGCAAACACGGCCGGCAGGTCATTCCGCTGATTGTCCCCGGGGCTGATTCGTGGCTCTGCTTAAACGGCGAGAACTCGCGCGCGAAAACGCAGAATGTCCAGGTGCACAGCTCGTCCGGTCGTCATCGGTGAACCGCAGGCGCCGTTGACCCATCTGCCGCCGCAGGACGCGATTCTCTTCGATCAAATAGGCGAACGCTTCACGCTCTTGCCGATCGAGCCCAACGGTAATGGCCAAGAGCAGCCGAAGGATTGACGCGTCGATCACGAGCGAGCTTATATCACGGTCACGCCACAATTGGCCGGAATCCCGTCGATCCTGAGCTGGGAAAATACGGGGTTCTTTCGGTCTGTGACATAGGTTCCGCGGTGATCGCCGTCGGTTGCTGCTCCTCACGATCATCGGCTCGCTCGATGTGCTAACTTTGCGGTCCAAGCCGAGGGCAGGTTCGCGCCCTGCTCGACGCCCCGCACATCCAGACGCGCGGTGGTGCCACGACTCGGGCAGATTCTCGGAGATCAGATTCATGAGCAAGCCGATGGTGCTCGTCCTCGCCGGAAGCCTGGTGTTGTCGTTCACGGTGATTCGCGCCCAGGCGCCGAGGCGCGGTGCAGCATCACCGCTCAAGGTCGACGCGAACATGGCTGAATTGATGCGCGGGATCTTCTACCCGGCGTCGAACGTGATCTTCGCAGCGCAATACGATTTCCGCGAACAACCGAAGCCCCGTGAGTCGGGGACGTCACCGAATCCGCTCACGAGCGACTACGGCGGGTGGGTGGCCGTCGAAAGCGCCGGGTTGGCGATCGCCGAGGCGGCACAATTGCTCATGGTTCCCGGCCGCACCTGCGCAAACGGTCATCCGGTTCCCGTGGATCGCGCGGATTGGGCGAAGTTCACCGCCGACCTGCGGACGGCGGGATTGGCCATGGCGGCAGCGGCCAGGAAGCAACCAAGCACCGACGAGATGGCGGAGATTACCAGCGTGCTGGCGGATTCGTGCACTGCCTGTCACCAGAAGTACCGCGAAAAGAAAGGTGGCAGGCCCGACCGCTGCTTGCCGTGAACACGCCGACGGTGCGTTACCGGCGGATCTGCGCGCCGCCGCTTGGATCGGTCTGGGTTCCGCGCGCCCATCAGGGCGAGGCACGCCCCGAGGTTGGAGGCTGATCAACTTCTATGATCAGGCCGCGTGCTCGCGGGGTCGGCGGCGAACTGAAACATTACGCGCCGTTCCGACCGACCGCCACGGGCGTGTACATCCGGCGGCGCAGCCCAGAGAACGGTGAATCGCACGCGGCACGAGAAGATCATCAAAACCTGGTTCTGGGATCAGGGTCGCGGCGCGTTCCAGTCTCCTGTGGCCGGACT
>JBPYEE010000836.1:0-18198 GCA_051985095.1 Vicinamibacterales bacterium
TCGAAGCGCTGCGAGAGCACGACCTGGTAGATGTCGCCGGCGGCGATGTACTCCTTCGCCAGGCGAACCTGCTCTTCGAACTTCTCGCGCGTGTAGTTTGATCGGAGGTCGAGCGCGGTGCGGCGCGGCCCGTCGGTCTTCGACAGGTTGCGCTCGAGCTCGCGCTCGAGGAATGCAATCTTCGCGCACGCGAACTGGTACAGCGACCCGAGGTCGTCATCGGCCGTGATGCGCGCGTTCGCAATGATCAGGATCCGATGCTGGACGTGGTCGAATGCCAGGACCGTGTCGAACAACATGAAGCCCGCCTGATCGGATCCGTCGGTGCCTGCGCCCAGGTCTCCAAGCACCGGCTCGAACCACGCGGAGGCACCGTATCCGAGATACCCGACGGCACCGCCGGTGAAGCGTGGGAGGTCGGGCACATACGGGGATCGGAAATCAGCCATCAACCGGCGCAACGTGTCGATGAACGGGCGGTCGCTTTCGGTCCCCGAGCCGCCCCGGTCGATCAGCGTCTTGCCATCGCGCGCGCGGAGGATCAGGAAGGGGTCCTTGCCGAGAAACGAATAACGCCCGACGTGCTCGCCGCCCTCGACGCTTTCGAGCAGAAAGGCGTAATCGGCGTGCTCGGCGATTTTGAGAAACGCCGACACCGGCGTCAGCAGATCGGCCACGATCTCTTTGCACACCGGCACGAAGGTGCCGCGCCGCGCCAGCTCCTTGAACTCCTCAAATGACGTAATGTTCATCGCTCGCGAACTCCGCAAGACGTGTCACCGCTGCCTTCCGCATCACCTCGACCGGTGCGGGTGCGCCGGTCCACCATCGATACTGCTCGGCGGCCTGCGCAACGAGCATCTCGAGGCCGCCAATCGTGTCGCAGCCGCGTTCCGCCGCGTCGCGCAGCAGGCGCGACGCCGGCGGGTTGTAGACCAGGTCGTAGACATAACGGCCGGTCAGCCGTTCTTTCGGCACCGGGGTCTCGTCGACGTGCGGATAAGTGCCGACGGGCGTCGCGTTGACCAGGAGATCCCACGAGCCGGGCTCGGGAGGCCAGGGTCCCACCGCTGCCGACGCGATCGACGCCACTTCCTCCGCCTTCGCCCGACTTCGCGCGTGGACGCGCAGCGAGCAACCGGTCGGTGCCAGAGCAATCGCGACGGCGCGCGCCGCGCCGCCTGCTCCAAGCAGCGAGGCGCGCAGGCCCCTCAGGGCGACGCGCCGGCGCAGCGGCTCGAGAAACGCGCGCACATCGGTGTTGGCCCCGACCCAGCGCCCCTCAGCGACGCGGATGGTATTCACGGCACCCACCTGCTGCGCGACCGGATCCAGGTCGTCCATGCGGTTGAAGAGCGAGACCTTGTGCGGGATCGTGACACTGGCGCCTTTAATGCCGATCGAACGTCCGAACCGGATGAAATCATCGGCATCGACAGCCGGCAGCGGTACGTAGACCGCGTCGATGCCCGTCGCGGTGAACGCGGCGTTGTGCATCGATGGCGACACCGAATGGGCGACCGAGCCGCCGACGATGCCGTAGATGCTCGTGTGGTCATTGAGCGATTTGAAGTGAAACCCATCGAGGAGCGTGTCGGCGTCGAGTTGTCCCACCTCACGCAGCGGACCGGCATAGGTCCAGGCTGATCCGAACCGTGATGGGAGAATACGCGTCGGCGCGCCGCGGGGTCCCATGCCGAGGACCACGACGACGCCGGGCGCTGAAGGCTGGCTCGGTATCTCGCGCAGCCGCAGGCAATCCGACAACGTCCTGGGTGTTACGGCCAGCTTGATCCCCTCGGCACCCCGTGTGCGCATCGCCTGCGCCCGTGCCGGCAGGTCCGCCGGCACGCCGTCGAAGTCATGAAGGGACAGCAGGACGCGGCGGCCTGCCGTATGGGCCATGAGCGCGTCCAACGGGGCCTGCCATTCCACGTCGATGTAATCGGCGCCGAGATCCCACGCCTCGAGGAGGATTCGTTGTCGCTCTTCTTCCGAGCCAGAAAAGTGGCCGCCTTCCCAGACCGGACGACACGTGACGATCACCGGACACTGCCGGCCGGCAAGCGCCCCGGCGGCGTTCGGATCCCGAACGGTGTCGAGCCGGAGCTCCACGAGATCGGCGCGAGCGGCCGCATCGCGCCGGTTGCGCAACTCAGCCGTGGTGGCGCCGGTGACTGTCACGCAGAGTCGTGAAGAAGCCATGCAACCGTCTCGCAGCCAAAAAAAAAGCCTCTCCGCCGTGTGGCTGAAGAGGCTCGGAACTCGTTGGCTTGGGTCGTGCGGATCAGGCCAAGGCGGACGCCTCTTCAGTCGGGCTCCAATACCGCCACCAGGCTGAAGCGAGGCGAAACGACTTGCGACCCATCGAAGCGGTGACGATATCAAACCAAGTCGAGTGCTGTCAACGTATAATGGGCATAACCCATGTTGCTCCGCCGGTTCGTTCCGACACTGGCCGCCGCGCTCATCGGGGCGGCCTGGCTCCTGTCGACCTCAACATCGGCGGCCATCGCCCAGATGGGGGTCGACGAAATTCGGCCTGGCATGGTCGGCATTGGCCGGACCGTCTTCGACGGGACGCACGTCGAGGAGTTCGAGGCGCACATCCTCGGTGTGCTCGAAAACGTGATCGGACCGCGGCGGAATCTCATCCTGGCGAAACTCGAAGGCGGGCCACTCGCCAATACCGGGGTCATCGCCGGAATGAGCGGTAGTCCCGTGTACGTCGATGGGCGCCTCATCGGGGCCGTATCGTACGCGCTGGGGAGCTTCTCCAAGGAACCGATTGCGGGCATCACGCCGATTGGCGAGATGACCGATGCGACGTCGATCGCCAACACGATGCGGCCCGCGGCGGCCCGCGTGCGTGTCGAGTATCCGGTCACCCGCGAGTCGCTGACGGCGGCGTTTCGGCGGGCGCTCAACTGGAACCATCCGTTCGCCGATCGCGCCGGCGATGCGCAGATGAGCGGTCTGGCTGCGGTTGGCGGCCTGAGCGGCACGCAGCTCGCCACCCTGCTCCGGCCGATTGCGACGCCCCTGGTGATGTCGGGCTGGGAGCCGGATGTCGCTGACATCTTTGGGTCGGCGTTTCGCGATCAGGGGTTCATTCCGACGGGCGGCGCGGCCGGCAAGATGCGCGATGGTGAGAAACCGTTCGAGGGACCGTTGAAACCGGGCGACGCCGTCGGCGTGATGCTCGTCAGCGGTGATCTGGAGCTCGGTGCCACCGGCACGGTGACGCACGTCGATGGCGATCGCGTGTACGCGTTCGGACACCCGATGTACAACCTCGGGCCCACCGACTACCCCATGACCCGTGCGTACGTCTATACGGTGCTACCGAGTCTGTTCTCGTCGATGAAGCTGTCCGGCACGGGCGACGTCATCGGCACCGTCACGCAGGATCGCGCGACGGCGATCGCCGGCACCCTCGGCCCGGGTCCCCATATGCTGCCGGTGGCGTTAACACTCGAATCCCAACGGGCCCCGAACCATACGTTCAAGTTCGGCGTCGTCAACGATCAGTTGTTCGGCCCGCTGCTGACCTACGCCAGCATCCTGAATTCGCTCGGATCGTATGAGCGGCAGTACGGTGCGACCACCTTTGCCGTCACGGGGCGGGCCAAGGTCAAACAGCACGACGACATCGTCTTCAACAACATCTTCTCCGGCGATCAGGCGCCCGTCAACGCCGCCGCCTACGTCGTCACCCCCGTGACGTTGCTGATGGGGAACGACTACGAGAAGGTAGACATCGAGAGCGTCGAGGTCACGGTGAGCACGGCCGAAGAGCCGAAGACCGCGACGCTCGAACGCGTATGGGTGGATGATGCCCGACCGCGGCCGGGACGTAGCGTCCCGGTCAAAGTCCTGCTTCGCACCTATCGCGGCGAGGAAGTCGTCAAGACGGTCCCGATCGAGATTCCGTGGAATGCGAACGGGCCGCTGTCGATTCTGGTGTCGGATGGCACGCGCCTCGGCGTGACGGAACAGCGCGAAACGCGGCTGCCACAGGCGCGCAGCGTCGATCAGCTGATCAAGTCGCTGAACAGGGCGCGGCGCAGCAATACTCTGTACGTGAAGCTCCTCGGCTCGCAGGCTGGCGCGGTCGTCAATGGCGAGCTGCTCTCATCGCTTCCGCCGTCGGTGCTTGGCGTCCTCGAGGGCGACCGCAGCGGCGGCAGTTTCAACCCGATCCACAGCGCGACGCTCGGCGAATGGGAGATTGCGACTGACCACGCGGTCAGCGGCGCGCGCACGCTCACGATTACGGTTTCGCAGGACGAGTGATCACACCATCCCGTGCAGTGCAGCCCCTTAGGGTTGCCCTCCTCGCCGCGGCTCTGGCCGTCGGCACCGTGCAAGCGTCTTCTCCGAAGTTCTTCACGGCGACGACGCAGGCGGACTTTCTGAAGGGCGATGTCGAGAACCTGTCCATCGACAGCCAAGGTCAGCTGACGCTCGGTCCCGCCACCGAGCTCGTCTACGAAACGTCGACGCCGTTTCTCTGGTCGCTGCTTCCGCTGGCCGATGGGTCGCTGTACCTCGGCAGCGGCAATGACGGGAAGGTGTTCAAGATCAGCCCGGATGGAAAGGGGTCGGTCTTCTTCGACAGCCCCGAACTGGAGGTCCACGCCCTGGCGCCGGCGCCGAATGGCGGCCTGTATGTCGGCACCTCGCCGGACGGCAAGATCTACAAGGTCGACCGGGACGGCAAGAGCACGACCTACTTCAGTTCCGAGGATAAGTACATCTGGGCACTCGCCGTGGATGCACACGGCAACCTGTTTGCCGGCACCGGCGACAAAGGCGTCATCTACAAGATCGCGCCGGACGGCAAGAGTTCGACCTTCTACAAGACGACCGCGTCGCATGCGACGGCCCTGGCCTTCGATCGGACGGGCAATTTGATCGTCGGCACGGGCACTCCGGGGACGGTGCTGCGAATTGGCCCCGACGGCAAGGCGTTCATGCTGCTCGATTCGCCATTCCAGGAAATCCGGGCACTGCGGTTCGACAGCCAGGGCATGCTGTACGTGGCGGCGATCAGCGGCCGCTCGAGCAATGGCGGCACGCCCACCGAGTCACAGGTGACTGTGACGCCCTCTGAACCGGTACACACCCCGGTGCCGTCGGTCTCGGCGGAGATCACGTCGATCTCGATTGTCGACGTCGGCGGCGGGTCCCCCGGGCCCGGGTCGACCCGCGAGGATCGGCGAACACCGAAGGGAGCGGTGTACCGCGTCACGCCCGATGGCGTGTGGGACGAACTGTGGGAATCGCGGGATGACTCGCCCTACGACCTGGTCTTCGATCAGAACGGCGTCCTGACGGTTGGCACCGGCAACAAGGGCAAGGTGTATCGGCTCGAGGGCGACCCGCTCAAGCCGACGCTCGTCACGCGAGCGCCGGCACAGCAGATCACCGCGCTCTACAAGGACGCGCGCGGCCGTCTTTACTATGCGACCGCCAATCCCGGAAAGCTGTTTCGCCTCACCTCGGAGCGCGCCACGCACGGCACCTTCGAGTCAGATGCGAAGGACGCGCAGACGGTCGCGACCTGGGGCACGCTGAGCTGGCGCGGCACCACCCCGGCGGGCACGCGGATCGAACTGTCCACCCGGTCCGGTAACACCGAAACGCCCGACGACACCTGGAGCGTCTGGTCGGCGCCAACCACCAAATCAGAAGGCTCGCCGATTACAAGCCCCAAGGCGCGCTATCTGCAGTGGCGAGCCGTCCTGACGGGCACGAAGTCCGAATCGCCGGTGCTGACCTCTGTCACCGCCGCCTACCTGCAACGGAACCTGCGGCCGGTCGTGCGCGCCATCACGGTCTATCCGCCCGGAATCGTGTTCCAGAAGCCCTTCTCGACCGGGGAACCGGAGCTCGCCGGGTTTGAGGACCAATGGACTCCTGACCGTCGGCTGGCCCAGGCGGCCGCTGCTCAATCCTCAGGCGGCGGGACGCCGCAGCTCGGGCGACGCAGCTATCAGAAGGGGCTGCAGACGATCGCCTGGAAGGCCGACGACGAGAACGACGACGAGCTCGCGTATGACGTGATGTACCGCCGCGAAGGCGAGACGGCGTGGAAGACGTTGCGCAAAGGGGTGACCGACACCATCCTGGTGTGGGACACGACGACGGTGCCGAACGGGACGTACTTCGTCAAAATCGTCGCCTCGGATGCGCCCTCCAACCCCGTCAGCACGGCGCTTGCGGGCGAGCTCGAGAGCTCGGCGTTCGAAATCGACAACACGCCGCCCAATATCGTCATCAAGAGCGTCCGGGTCGAACGCGGGCGGACGATCATTTCGTTTGACGTCAAGGATGACCACTCACCCGTGCAGCGGGTCGAGTTCTCGCAGGACGGGCAGACGTGGCGGGGAGTCTTTCCGGTCGATGGGATCGCCGATTCGCGCGAGGAGCATTACGAGCTGCCCCTCGAGGGCGAGATCGGGGAACGCGGCCTGACGCTGCGCGCGAGCGACACGATGAACAACATCTCGACGGCGCACGTCGACAGGCCGCCGAAGTAGGTCAGAACCGGGCGCGGCCCTGAGACGGGAAACGCCTACGTTCTCAGTTCGATGCCTTGGGTTTTCCGGTCGAGCTGTGCGCGCTTCTTCGCAGGGGGAAGCTGCAGGTCGAGCGGCTTATTCGCGTTGGCGCGAACGGTGGCCCGCTCGATGAGACGGAGCATGTTGCCGGTCACGGCGAGCTGCGGCGTCTGCGTGTCGACCCGGGCGCGACAGACGGAATCCATCAACCCTTCGATCATTTCGATCTGCGTGGCGGCGCCGCGGCGCTGGCGATGCGATCGCAGCCGTTCGAGATCCGCCAGGCGGCCTTTGTCGATGACGACCGCGTCGAGCGCGAATACGGCATCCTCCTCCGCCGATTCATTCGCGCGCTGGAACTGCTGCTGCCACCGCGAGCAGCCGCCGCCGTCGATCAGATCCGTGATGGAATCGCAGCCGAGCGACGTCGACAAGACGCTCATGATCGCGGCCAGCGAATCGGGACGCTCGGCGGTGGCGAAGCGCATCATCCCGAGCATGATTACGACGCAGACCATGGTGGCGGCCGCGGCGCCCAGACCGGAGTACACCAGGTGCATGTCGTCGAACATGCCGCGGACACGGGCAAGAAACGACACCTCGCGTTCGGCTTTGACCCGGTTCAGCACGGCGCGCTGAAATGATCCCGATTCGTCGATGGCCGCGGCGGCGCGTCCCGGAGCCAGTGCTTGCAGCGTCGATCCCAGCATCCGGAGGTCGGCGAGCGCCTGCGCGCACGCATCGCACCATTCGAGGTGCGCGCTGACCGCGATCTGATCTTCCATCGCGAGTTCGTGGTCATGAAAGGCGTGGAGCCGGCGGCGCGTCGCCGTGCAGGTAAGCGGCTTCATGCGGTCCTCGCTTCGCGCAGCTCCAGACGCAGTGCCTGGCGGGCCCGCGTCAGGCGGGACTTGACCGTGCCGATGGCCACCCCGAGCGAGTACGCAATCTCCTCGTAGCTCAGGCCGTCGATCTCGCGCAACACGATCGCGGTGCGCTGATCGAACGGCAACTGGTCGAGTGCCTGCTGAAGTTTCTGTGCGAGCTGCTTTTGCGCGAGCACCCGATCCGGCCCCGACTCACCGCCTGACTGGAACTCACCGTGCGCCGCGATGTGCTGATCGAGCGACACCTGATCCGCCCGGTGGCGCCGGCGCCAGAAGCGATGGCGGTTGCGCGCCTGGTTGACAGCGATGCGGTAGATCCAGGTACGCAAGCTCGACTGTCCGCGGAACCGATGGATGGTACGAAAGACGCGGAGGAACACGTCCTGGGAGAGATCAAGGGCCTCGTCGCGGTCGCCGAGGAGGTTGACCGCAAGCTGAACCACCATTCGTTGGTGCTCCGCAACGAGCTCGGCGCAGGCCAGTTCGTCGCCGGTCGCGCAACGCTGCACAAGCGCCGCCTCACGGCCGTCGACGTCCGCCCAACTGGCAACCCTCGCCTGCTTCACCGAGAGTTCCACTATACCAACTTTAGACCCCGCGCCGCCGCCAAAGTTCCGATCGGCTGGTAACATACGAGGCCAGGAGGGTCCGCTCTGAAGCGTCGGGTCGCTGCTGTGGGTATCGTGGCGCTCGCCGGCATCGTTGCCCTGGCGTACCAGTCCGCGGCTCGCCAGCGCGACTACAGCGCCCTCATCGCGCGCGGCGACCTCGCGTTGCGCGACGATCAGACGTTTGCGGCCATCGAGGCATACAGCGGCGCCATCGCCCTGCGGTCCGACTCGACGCTCGCCCATCTTCGGCTGGCCGAAACCTACCACCGCCGCGGTAACCTGGACGAGGCCGCGCGCGAATTTCGCGTGGCGGCCATGTTGGATCCGACAGCGGCGCGGCCGATCGAGGAACTGGGCGACGTCGCGTATCAACAACAGCGCTACGCGCGCGCCGTCGATGCTTACCAACGCGCGCTGGGGCTCGACGACCGTGCGGCGCGCGTGACCTACAAACTCGCACTCGCGCAGTACCGGAACGGCAACATTGCTGAGTCGCTCCAATCGGCGCGCCAGTCGGTAGCGCTGGATCCCCGTTCGTCTGAGGCCGCCTACCTGCTCGGCCTCTGTCTTCGCGAGATGCACCAGAATGCGGACGCGATCCGCGCGTTCCGCCAGGCTGTCTCGATTGCGCCCGCGTTGATTCCGGCACGCGAAGAGCTCGCGGACCTGTCTCGTGCGCTCGATCGGCCCGCCGACGAGATCGAACAACTGCAGCTGTTGGCCGCGCTCGAGGGCAATCGCCCCGCGCGTCAGGTCGCGCTCGGGCTGGCGCAACACCGAGCCGGACATGGCGATCTGGCCGTCCTGACGCTGCGCGGCGCCCTCGAGCGCTCGCCAGACGACCCGGAAATCTATCGCGCGCTCGGTCAGGTCTGGCTGGATCGAGCCCGTCTGGATCGTACGCTCGTCAAGAAGGCACGACAGGCGCTCAGCGGCATTGCGGCGAATCCGGTTGCGACCAGCGACACGTTGACCCTCTACAGCGAAGCGCTCATCGAGGACGGCGACCTGGAGCAGGCGGCGCGTGTGCTCGAACAGGCAATAGCACGCCTGCCCGCCGACCCGGAAGCGTTTGCCCTCTACGCGACGGTGGCCGATCGCTTGAGGCGGCGTGATGCCGCGCAACGCGCCCGAGCCCGGTACGATCTCCTCAAGTCAGAGTTCTGACCCTCTCTGATGGCTCCCGTCCCGGTCGGCGTTCACGCCAAGCGCACGGTCCTCGCGTCGCTCGGCCAGCCGAAGGTCACGGTGATGCTCATGCTCGGGTTCTCGTCGGGGCTGCCGTTCTTCCTCAGCGGCAACACGCTGGGGTACTGGCTCCGTGAAGCGGGCACCAGCCTCACCGCGATTGGCTTCCTCTCGTGGGTCGGACTCGCGTACTCGCTGAAATTTCTCTGGGCGCCCGTCATCGATCGAGTCGACGCGCCCGGACTGGGCCGGTTGGGACGCCGCCGCGGGTGGATGATTGTCAGTCAGCTGTTGGTCGCGGTCGGGCTCGCGGCCATCTCCGCGCTGGGACTGAAGGCCGGACTTGCGCCGCTCGGCGCGTTCGCGTTGCTCGTCGCGTTCTCGTCCTCGACTCAGGACATCGTGGTCGACGCCTGGCGCATTGAAGCGGCCGCGGACGCCGACGAACTAGGTCTGTTGTCGGCGGCGTACCAGCTGGGGTACCGGTTCGCAGTGCTGATTACGGACGCGTTGATCCTGATCGCGGCGAACCATCTGGGCTGGCCCATCTCCTATGCGGCGATGGCGGCGCTGATGGCGGTCGGCGTTTGTGCGAGCCTGGTCGCCGTAGAACCCCTCCGGGCCAGGCCGGTGCTGGCGTCCAGCGCCGCGACGGCGCCACTGTGGAGCGCCCGGGGTCTGTTCGATGCGGTTGTCGGACCCTTTACCCAGTTCTTTCGCCGATACGGCTGGCTCGCTCTGCTGATGCTGGCGATGATCAGCTTTTATCAACTGCCCGAGTTCATGATGGGACCGATGGCGAACCCCTTCTATCACGACCTGGGGCTGTCGAAGGATGTCGTCGGCGGGGTGCGGGCCTCGATCGGGCTGGTCGCGACGCTGCTCGGTATCGCGGCCGGCGGGTTCAGCGCCCTTCGGTTCGGGTATCTGTGGACGTTGATTGCCGGTGTCATCCTCAAGATGCTGGTGATCGCGAACTTTGCGACGCTCGCTTACACGGGGCCGGACCTCCGTGTCTTCAGCGCGGTGATGTTTGCGGACAACTTCGGAATCGGCTTCGCCGGCGTCGCGCTGGTCACCTACATGTCGAGCCTGACGACTCTCGGTTACACCGCGACCCAGTACGCGCTTTTGAGTTCTGCGTACACCTACATCGGCAAATTCGCGAAGGGGTTCTCGGGCGTCCTGGTCGAGCGCCTGTCGGTTGGCCGCACGCTGCTCGAAGGCTACGCCCTCTTTTTCCTGACCTCCGGCCTGCTGGGCCTTCCGGCGCTCATCCTGTGCGTCGTCCTGGCACGTGCGACGAAATCCCGAGCCGTGCCATCAGCTTCGTAAGTCCCTGCCTGGTCAGGCCGAGTTCGGCCGCCGCCCGGCCGCGATGCCCACCGCTGCGCGCGAGCGCCGCGCGGACAAACCGTTCCTCGAACGACCGCCGCGCTGCATCGAGCCGCCCCTGCTCAACGATGGTGGCTGCGAACTGTGGCGGCAGTGCTGAGAGCGGGACGACGCCGCGCTTCGGGCAGCACACCGCCAGCGCCGCCAGCACGTTCTGAAGCTCGCGCACGTTCCCCGGCCAGTGATAGCGACTGAGCGCGCCGATTGTCGCCGGGGCGAGCGTGGCGGAGCTGCTGAGCCGGCTCGTCGCGTCGTGCCAGTAGGAATCGATCAGCAGCGCGATGTCATCAACGCGGCCCCGCAGCGGCGGCACGGTGATCCGGACGACGTCGAGGCGGTACAGCAGGTCGGAGCGAAACCGGCCGCTCTTGGCGTCGAGCGAGAGGTCGCGATTGGTCGCCGCGATGATCCGCACGTCGACGCGCCGCGGCACGGTGTCGCCAATGCGACGCACCTCGCCCTGCTGCAGGGCGCGCAGGAGCTTGGCCTGCACGCGTGGCGTCAGTTCTCCCACTTCGTCGAGCAGCAAGGTGCCGCCGTGCGCGTCCTCGAACACCCCTGCACGATCGCGGAGCGACCCCGTGAACGATCCGCAAACATGTCCGAACAGCTCCTCTTCGGCGAGCTCCTCGGGAATCGCGGCGCAGTTGAGCGTCCGAAACACCCGGTCGCGCCGGGCGCTGGTGCGGTGAATGGCCTGCGCGACCAGCTCTTTGCCGCTGCCGCTCTCGCCCTGAATGAGGATGGGAAACGGCGCTGCCGCAGCGCGATCCACCTGGCGCCGCAGGTCGGCCATCTCCGGCGTTACGCCGAGAATGTCGGGACCGATTGCGGCGATCCGATCCCGGCGGTTCAGTGCCGCGAACACGATGGGCGCTGCCGCGACCGCCGCCGTTGCCAGCATCGCCGCGGCGCGGCCGGGATTGTCGGTCGAGCCAGGCGTCCAGCGCACGCCGATCGCGCCGATGGTCGTGCTGGGATACTGAATCGCCGCCGCGGCTTCGACCCGGTCCTCCCGGCGGTGCGGATGAATCAGGATGCCGGAGGAGATCGCGCGCTCGGCGACCTCCAGATCGATCGGCGCGCCGTCCCCCGCCAGGACGTCGCATCGCTGGGGTCCGGCGGCGGCGACTGCGACGCCCGCCGCGTGAAGCTGCTGGCGAAGGCGCGCGCAGACGTCGTTGAGGACGACGAGTTCCTCGTCGGCGATCTGGCAGGCTCGCATGAGCGCGACGACGTCGTCGACGAACGGATCGAGCCGGTGGCGACCATCATCGGAGGCCAGCAGAGTGAGTGCGGGTACGCCGCTCGTCCGGACCAGCTCAGCTGCCGCGGCAGCGCCATCTTTCCCGAGCACAAGGAACAGCCGGACGAGTACGGCGAGAAGCGGTGGCAACGGCTCGCGCCGACGGTCGAGGCGGTCCAGCTGGGCGAGCGCCGAGGTGGTGTGACCTCGTTGCCGTTCCGCGACGGCGAGGATCAGCCGCCCCCGGATGGCCCTCAGCGGCGCGTGAGCCTGACGGGCTTCGCGGATGGCCGTTCGGGCCGCCTCTGCAGCCCCGTGCGGGTCGCCGACCGTAAGACGCACCCATCCTTCTGTGGTCCGGAGCGCCGCCCGGACGGACCAGGGCACCGAGTCTTCGATGGCGTCTGCGAGCGCGACGATTTCCCGGAGCGCTGACGGGCCGGCGCCACACGCCGACGCGACCCGTGCCTGCCACCGCAGACGACGGATGCGAGTCGCGTCCGGCAGCGTGGCGTCAGGCCGAGCCGCGCGATCGCGCTCGAGGACCGCCCGGGCGGCGTCGTACCGGCCGCGCCAGAAGAGGCAACGGGCTAGGGCCACGGTGGCCCGCGTCACCCGCTCGCCCTCCTCCACCGCGGTCGCATCGGCGACGGTCGCCGCGAGTACCGCCTCCGCCTTGTCGAGCCGCGCCAGGTCCGTCCATGCTTCGCCGCTCAGAATCGCGATGTCGATCAACGTCGAGTCTCGACCGCTCCGCTTCGCGTACGCACACGCCTCGTCGAGCGCCCTCTGCGCATCGCGGACAGCTCCGCGACCGACCAGTGCGCGCGCGATCGCCACGGCGCCGTCGGCGGCCGCCGCCCAGCAGTCGCGACGCGAAAGACCGCCGACGGCCTGCCGCAGCTGCCGAACGCCGCATGCGTAACGTCCGCGATCGAGATCGGAGAGAGCGGCTGTGACCTGCCTCTGCAGCGCCGACACCTCCCGCGCCGGGCATGTCGGCGCTGCGAGCGGCGCAGTAATCTGCACAACGCCCCGCCGCCCCTGCTCTTCGACGGGCGCCGACAGCGGGCCGGACCGGGTGGCTGCGACGAGATCGTCGGCGCCCGGTCGTGAGGCCGCCACGGCGCCCGGCCCCACCTCTTCACGCTTGCCGATCAGGAGCCGTGCGTCTGGCCGCGGCGACTGGATCTCGATCCGCAACACCCGCCTGCCTCGGCCGGCGGCGCCGTCGAGAACGAACCGCCGGTGGCCGAGCCACAGATCGCGATGCAACGGTTCGACGACACGAGCCCATACGGGGACGATCTCTGGTACGCGAGCCGGGCGCGTGAGTGCCTGCACGCGACGAACGTTCTCCGATCCGAGCCTTGCCCGGAGCGCTACGTCGTCAAGATGCAGCAATCCTGCCTCGCCGAACATTCCGGGAAGCGCAACGATGCATGGGTGCTCGATGAAGAGCACGGCGCGGTTTGACAGAGGCATCTGCCCCACCTCACGCGTGGCCACGTGCGGGCGGCGGCAGAACCCGTCAACGACAGGCTGCGTCCAGCGCACGAGGCACAGTCCGGTCGCGAGATCAACGACGTGTTCCTGATCGTGCACGACGAGTGGATCGGCGACGAAGTGCATCCGCAGCCTCCTGTGCGGGCTGCACGCGGTGCAAGAATCGACCCGCGCGAATTGAGCGAATCCTCACACTGTGGCGCCGCCAGGTGTGGCAAAAACTTCGGCTAGAATGAAACGCGGATGCTGCGATTTCTGACCGCTGGCGAGTCGCACGGAAAGGCGCTCGTCGCGATCGTCGAGGGAATTCCGGCCGGCCTCACGATCGATTTCGACGCCATCACCGCCGATCTGCGGCGTCGTCAAACGGGATACGGCCGCGGACGGCGAATGGCGATCGAATCCGATCGCGCCGAACCGCTGAGCGGGATCCGTCACGGAACGTCGACCGGTGGTCCGATCGCGCTCCTGATTCCGAACAAGGATTGGGAGAACTGGCAGCGCACCATGTACACCGGCCCGGAGATGCCCGCCGATGCGACCGGCATCGATCGGCCGCCGGTCACGCGCCCCCGTCCGGGCCATGCCGATCTCGCTGGCTTCATCAAATACCGTCACGAGGATCTGCGCAACGTGCTCGAGCGGGCCAGTGCACGCGAAACGGCGGCGCGCGTCGCCGTGGGCGCGATTGCGCGCCAGCTGCTGCGGGCCATCGGCATCGAGATTGCGAGTCATGTCACCGCGATAGGGGCGGCCGCCGTCGCAAATCCGTCGGCGTTGTCGTTCGACCAGATCCGGGCAATCTCTGCGGACACGCCCCTCCATTGCGCCGATCCGTCGATCGAACAGCAGATGATTGGGGCGATCGATCAAGCGCGCGAGGCCGGCGACACGATGGGCGGGAGTTTCGAGGTGATCGCGCATGGCGTGCCGCCGGGTCTTGGCAGCTACGTGCAATGGGATCGAAAGCTCGACGGCCGGCTGGCGCAGGCGCTCATGTCGATTCCCGCGATAAAAGCCGTCGGCATTGGCATCGGCCCTGCCGTGGCGGCGCGCCGCGGATCGCAGGTCCATGACGAAATCGTGCTGTCAGCGGCGCCGACGGCTGGGCCCGCCGGCGTGCGACGACCGACCAATAACGCCGGCGGTCTCGAGGGCGGTGTCACCAATGGCGAGGACGTGCGCGTGACGGCGTACATGAAGCCGATCTCGACCCTGATGAAGCCGCTCCGCTCCGTCGACCTGGCCACGATGACCGAGAGTCCCGCGACGATCGAGCGCAGCGACGTTTGTGCTGTCCCCGCCGCTGCCGTTGTGGGCGAGGCGATGGTCGCACTCGTGCTCGCCGATGCGGTCGGCGAAAAGTTCGGCGGCGACTCGATCGACGAACTCCTGGCCAACGTGCAAGCCTTCGCGGCTCACACCGTCCGCCGGTTCGAGGCGTAGCCGCGTGGGGCGGCGCGCCGCAGCCACGATGCAGAGATGATCCGTCCGATCCTCAAATATGGCGATTCCCTGCTCCACGCACGCGCCCGGAGCATCGAGCGATTCACCACCGACATCGAGCGGCTCATCGACGACATGATCGAGACGATGTACGCCGCGCCGGGCATCGGTCTGGCCGCGCCGCAAGTCGGCGAACCGCTCCGCCTGTTTGTCGTCGATGTCTCGGTCGGGCGCGATCCGGAGGGCCTCATCGTGATGGTCAACCCGGAATTCGTTGAGCGCAACGGCATGCAGCTCGAAGATGAAGGCTGTCTGAGCGTTCCGGGCTTCAACGCGACCGTCGTGCGCCCGTCGCACGTCGTCATCAAGGGTCTCGACCGCCACGGCGAGGGTTGTCAACGCGAGGGCACGGGCCTGCTCGCCCGGGCGTTTCAACACGAGATGGACCACCTCGACGGGCTGCTGTTTGTCGAGCACCTTCGCGGCGTCAAACGCGACATGATCGTGCGAAAGATCAAGAAGCTGACGCGCGCAGGCAAATGGTGACGGCAGGCACACGCATCGCCTTCTTCGGTACCCCCGTCTTTGCCGTGCCGACGCTGACGGCGCTGCTGTCGTCGCCTCATCGGGTCGTCGCCGTCGTCACTCAGCCGGACCGCCCGCGCGGACGCGGGCAACAGACAAGCGAGGGCCCGGTGAAGGCCCACGCGCGGGCAGCCGGCGTGCCGGTGCTCCAGCCCGATCGTCTGTCCGATCCGCTGTTTCTCGACGACTTTCGCACGCTCGACGCGGAACTTGGCGTGGTCGCCGCCTACGGAAAAATTCTGCCCGCCGGGATTCTGGCGATGCCCCGCCTCGGAATGATCAATGTCCACGCATCGCTACTGCCCAAATATCGGGGAGCAGCCCCGGTGCACCGATCGATTCTGGCCGGCGAGCGGGAAACAGGCATCACAATCATGCGCGTCGTCAAGGCGCTCGATGCCGGTCCGATGCTCGCGAAAGCCGCGCGACCGATCGGGCCGGACGAAACCAGCGACGAGGTCGAGCGCGATCTGGCGAGGATCGGGGCCGCCCTCCTGGTCGCCACCCTCGAGGCTCTCGTCGCCGGACGATCCCAGGAAATGATGCAAGACGAGGAAGAGGCGACGTATGCGCCGCGCCTGACGAAGGAGGACGGCGCGATCGAGTGGGCCGCGACGGCTCGCCATATCCACGACCAGATCCGGGGGCTCCATCCCTGGCCGCACGCCTTCTCGTTTCTCGGCGGCATCCGGATCTCCCTTCACCGATCCCGTGTGGAGGATGACCCGCTCGCGAGGGCCCGGGCCACGCCAGCCGGCACCCTCCTCGAGGCCCACGGCGATCGACTCGTTGTCGCCACCGGCAATGGCGCGCTCCGCCTTCTCGAGCTGCAGCCCGAAGGGAAACGACGCATGCTGGCGAACGAGTTCCTCGCGGGCCATCATCCGTCGCCAGGCAGCCGGTTCACTGCAGGCCGATGATCTCGCCGGCCCGCGTGGCTGCCTACGACATCCTGATGGCGGTGTCGTCGGGCAACGCCGATCTCGCGACGGCGACGGCGTTTGCGCGAGCCGGGCTCCGCGACGATCGCGACCGCGCCCTGGCGGCTGAGATTGCAAGCGGCGTGCAGCGCTGGCGCGCGTCGCTCGATCATGTCATCACGGCGTTTGCCAGGCGCGCGATCGACCGAATGGATCCGGAAATCACGGAAATCCTGCGGCTTGGCGCCTATCAGCTGCTTCATTTGACGCGCGTCCCGGCATCGGCCGTCGTCGACGACGCAGTCGACCTGGCCCGACGGGCCGGGAAGACCAGCGCGGCCGGGTTCGTCAATGCCGTGCTCCGCACGATCTCGCGGAAACGGACTGCGCTCCCATTGCCGCCGCGCCCGCTCGAGACCAGGGACCGGTCGGCGGCGCTCGAGTATTTCAGCCTCACGCTGTCGCATCCCCGCTGGCTGGTGGCCCGATGGTACGACCGCTACGGGTTCGACCCGACTGAACGGTGGTTGGAATTCAACAATTCGGCAGCTCCGCTTACGCTGCGCGCCAACCGGGTGCGTACAGCGCCCGAGGAATTGGTTCAGCAGCTGTCGACTTCTGGCGTGAGCGTGCATCCAAGCTCCCTGGTACCTGGCGCCTTCGTGGTCGACCGCGGTTCCGCAGTCGACGCCGTGGCCCAGGGGATCTGTGCCGTCCAGGACGAGGCGTCGCAGCTCGTTGGCCTCCTCGCGTCGGAAGCGGCCGGCGCGAAGGTGCTGGATGCGTGTGCCGCGCCCGGCGGGAAAACGGTGATGATCGCGGCGGCGGTTCCTGCCGGTGGCCTCGTCGTTGCGACCGACCTCCGCGATCGTCGCATGGCGCTGCTCGGCCGCACGATCGAAGCGAGCGGCGTGACCAACGTCCGGCTTGTGCAAACCGATCTCCTCAAGCCGTTGCCTTTCCGACCCGTCTTCGACCTGGTCTTTGTCGACGCTCCCTGCTCCGGCCTGGGCACCCTTCGACGCGATCCGGACATTCGCTGGCGACGGCACGAACGCGAGCTGGCGTCGTTTGCGGCCGCCGAGCTGACGATGCTGCAGCGCGCGGCCGAGGTCGTGGCACCCGGCGGGCGGTTGATTTACGCAACCTGCTCGAGCGAACCGGAGGAGAACGAGGCGGTGGCCGATGCATTTGTCGCGACGACGCGGCATGTCGTGCCGGTGGACGCACGGACCGTCTGGCGGTCGATTCCTGATGCCGTCGTCGACACGCGCGGCCATCTGCGGACGCGGCCCGATCAACACGCGCTCGAAGCCTTCTTCGCGGCAGTGTTTCAACTACAATAGATCTGTTCATGGAGCTGAAAGCACGCGTCTGGACCGCAGGCAAGGTGTTGCTGCTCGCGGGCGGGCTCGTCGCCACCTACTTCCTGTTCGCCGCGGCAGCCATGCGCGTGGCGCTACACACGCGCGAGGTGCAGGTACCGGATCTGACGAACCGGACGGCCAGCGAGGCGACAACGATCGCCAGCGATCTCGGGCTGGCGTTGAAGGTCGACGACGTGCGGCGCGTGGACCCGAAGATCGCCGTCGGGCGGGTAATTGCGCAGGAACCGCCGGCGGGGTCCGTGGCGCGCCGCCAGCGAACGTTGCGCGTGTGGCTCAGTGCGGGACAGCGGTCGACCATCGTCCCGCAGCTCGTCGGCGAGACCGAGCGCACGGCGCAGATGCGGCTCGCGGAAGACGGCCTGACACTCGGCGCCGTGGCCGAAATCCGATCGCCCAATCTGCCTTCCGACGTCGTCGTCGCACAAACGCCGCCGGCCCGGAGCACGTCTGGAGAGGTCGC
>JBPYEE010000837.1:0-7895 GCA_051985095.1 Vicinamibacterales bacterium
GTGAACTCTCCGCGCGCCTCCAGCTCGTCGGCGTAGCGGGTCGCGAGGCGGTGGATCACCGGCGCCTGGTCGGCGAGCTTCTGCGGTTGGAGGATCGGCTGGATCGCGTCCAGCCTTCGACGCCACGCCACGCCGTCGGTGAAGGCGAGGCCGGCTGCCCCGGGGAGCAGGCCGAACAGTTTGTAGATCCTCGATCGCTTGAGCGTGTGCGGCCGGTGCAGCAGGATCCGGTGGACCAGCTCCGGCTCGCAGGTCGCGAGCATGCCCTGGTACGTGAAGGTCTTCCCGTAGGTCCGGACCAGATCGTCCCAGGCCGCGTCCCGCCTCTCGCGCAGCAGCCGCAGCACCTCGCGCGTCGGCGGCGTAGTCAAGGCTTGCGCGTCCGCCGTTTGGGTGAACGTGTTCATCGGGAGGTGATCGTAGCGCGGCGGCGAGTGTACCATCCCACCCGTGTCGGCCACGACCGTCGCCGCGCCGCGCGACATCCCGGGCCCGTCGCTCCGCGCGGCGGTGTCGGCCTTCCTGAACGCGGGAAACGCCTGCGACTTCGTCCTCGCGATGACGGAGCGGTACGGCGAGATCTGGCGGATCCCAGGCGCGCCGCCGTTCATCGTCCTCGGGACGGAGGCCAACTTTCAGGACGTCCTGGTGATCAACCAGCGCAAGTTCGGGAAGGACCACACGCTTCGGCCGATGGAGCTGCTGTGCAGCAAGGCGATTCTCTACCCCGGCGCCGAGGAGCGCAGGAAGTACCAGGCGCTCTTCACGCCGCCGCTCTCGCCCCGGGACGTCCGCGACCATCAGGACCGGCTCGCCGGGTTGATCGAGAGGGCGTGCGCGACCCTCGACCGCCGCTTCCTCGACCCCGCCGGGGTGGAGCTGGAAGGCGTGATGCTCGACCTGCATTACCGCGTCATGATGAGCTTCTACTTTGGGTACGCGGTGAAGGAACCGATCGGAAAGATGGGCGCGCGATTGCTGTGGCTCGCACGGTCTCTGCCCGTCCTATGGCACACGCGGTTCCTGCCGACGCCCCAGGCTTTCCGGGCGCGCCGCGTCATCCGCGCGCTGCGCGCGCAGATGGCACGCGTGGTGGCGGACCGGTACACGCGCGCGCGGCGCGACGACGGATCCTTCGATGTGGCGGGAGCGTGTGACGTGGTCAGCTCGAACGATCTGGCGGAGCATCTTCTCGTCCTGCTGTTCGCGTCCGTGAACATCCCGATCGCGGTCACCAACACCCTCTATTGCATCGCGACTCACCCGGCGGTGACTTCCCGCATCGAGAAAGAACTGGCCTCCGGCGCGCCGGGACAGCCAGCGATCCGCGCCGCGTTGGACGAGAGCCTCCGGCTCTACCCCGTGTCGTCGATGATCCTGAGGGACACGCTCGAAGACCACGCCGCCGATGGAGCGGCGATCCCGCGGGGCACAGTGGTGGTACTGCCGACCATCGTGCTCAACCGGAGCGCGTCGCGCTGGGAGGATCCGCAGACGTTCCGGCTGCAGCGCTTCGAGGGCGCAGGCCCGCGTCCGGATCACTACCCGTACGGTCTTGGACCGCGCTACTGCATCGGGGCGGGTTATAGTCAGGTCGCGATGCCCCTCCTGATCGAGCGCTTCCTCAGGTCCTTCCGCGTGGAGCTGATCTCGGCCGTGCCGCGGATCTCGCACTCGCTACCGCTCTCGCTGCGTTCCGCGCGGGTTCGGCTGACGGCGGCTGCCTCGTGACCTCGAGCGGTCGCCTCGCGGAGGCGAACGCCGCGCCATATCGCAGCCTGCCGATGCGGCTGCTCAACGTCGCGGGACGCATCCCGCCGCTGGCGTTTTCGCTCGACAAAGAGAGCCTCGTGACGAAGGCGCTCCACGCGTCAGGGCAGCGCGGCCTCGGCTCGCTGGAGGCGTTCCTGAGCGAGGGCCTCGCCCGGCTTGTCACGAGTCTGGAGACCGAGGCGCGTCTCGACAACGTCGGGCGCGCGCTGGCACAGGAGAACATCGTCGAGGCGCTGGCGACGCGGCTGAAGCTCGAAGCTCATTGGAGCCAGCACCCCGACGTGGTCGAGCGTCCCATCGTCGCGCCGGTCTTCATCGTGGGTCTCCCCCGGACCGGGACGACGTTCCTTTACCAGCTCCTCGACCAGGACGAAGCCTTGCGCGCCCCGCGCACGTGGGAACTGCGTTGTCCGGCCGCGCTCGATCGCCGGAGCACCGACTCGCAGATCGCCCGCGCGCAGCGCCGAATCGACCGCTTCTACGGCATGTCGCCGGGGCTGCACGGGCTGCACCACTCCTCGGCGACCACGCCCGAGGAGGACTTCAGCATCTTCCGGTTCGACCTGCGCAGCACGTACTTCAGCGTGTTCTTCCACGTCCCGGCCTACCTCGAGTGGGTGCTCGGCGGGATGGAGGCGAGTTCCTTCGCCCTGCACCGTCGCTACGTGCAGACGCTGGCCGTGCCCGGCGACGGCCGGCGGTGGCTGTTCAAGTCGCCCGAGCACCTCTTGCGCCTCCGTTCGCTGCTCGAGACTTACCCGGACGCGAAGATCGTGTACTGCCACCGGGACCCGCTCGCCGTGTGCGCCTCCCAGGCGAGCCTGATCACGCGCCTGCAGGGGATCGGCTCGGCGGCGGTGGACGTTTCAGCGAGGGCCGGAGAGCTGGCCGCGATCTTCGCGCGCATGCTCGACGAAGCGCGGCGTTTCCGCGCGGCCAGCCCGCCGGCGGGATTGTTCCACGACCTGCACTTCGACCACCTGGAAGCGGATCCCATGGCGGCCCTCGCGGGCGTGTACCGGCACCTCGGCGTCGAGATGAGCGACGTCGCGCGAACGCGTCTCGAAAAATTCGTCGCTGAGAACCCGCGGCATCGCCACGGCACTCACCGCTACTCTGCGGTGTCACGCGCGTCGCTCGCTCCCGAGGTCGAGTCGGCGTTCCGGGCCTACACCGACACGTTCGCCATCAGGACCGGGGCGTGACCGCGAGCGTGTCGCTCGTCGGCGGCGTGCTGCTCGGTCTCGGCGCGGCCCTCGTCCTGGGCATGGCCGCGGGCTGGCGCGCGCTGCGGCGGCACGTCGTGCACGACGCCGCGGGCTGGCGCATCGCCCGCGACATCGGGACTACGGCGACACACCCGCTGGTCCGCATCGCACTGGCTCCCGCGTACCCGCTGGCCAACGAGCACGCCCTCTACCTCTTCGCCGACGATCCGCATGACCGGGCACCGCAGTGGGGCGCGCTCCGTGGCGGAGGACCGCTCTTCCGACACCTCGACGGAAGCCGGCACTACCGCATCGTCAGCGACCGCGGATCCCTCGCGGCTGACTGGTGGAGCGTGACAGTCTACGACACCGCTGGCCTGATGTCCGGGCCGGCCTCGTTCTGCTCCGTGCTCGACACGGGCGTCGCACCCGCCGCGGACGGGACGTTCGTGATCGACATCGCGGCCGCGTGCCCGCCCGGATCGCGCAACTGGCTGGCTGTTCCGCTCGGCGCGCCGTTCCTGATCCAGATGCGGATCTACGGCCCGGCTCCGGGCCTGGTCCTCCCACGGTTCGAGGAAGCGTGACCGCGTTCCTGGGTGCGGCGCTCGTCACCCTGGCGCTGACGTGGGCCGCGGGCGCCCTCGCCGGGCGAGTCCTTCCCGCGCGGCGCCTGCGAAAGTCGCTGGCCCGCTTCCCGGAGGTGATCGCCGGGCCGGGCCGCCTGGCGCACGTCACGGACCACACGCCGTTCGCCGCAGTGGAGCTGCTCTACTCGATCGCGTTGTTCGATCTCGCCGCTGGTCCCCTTTGCGTTTCGATACCCGCGTACGATGACCACTGGTCCCTGCAGGTGCTCTCGGAGGATGCAGACAACGTGGCCTGGCGCAGTGGGAGGGGCGGCGAGGGCGGACGTCGGTTCGTGCTGCACAGCCGCGGCGATGCGCGTGCCGTCCCGGAAGGACAAGACGTGGTCGACGTACCTGCTCGCGGCGTCGTCGTTCTCCGCTGGCTGGTGCGCGGTGAAACCGATCGGGCGCGCGTGGACGCGCTCCGGCGCGGGGCGACGATCACCCGCGCCTGAGTGGAATTCGTCTGCGCGTGCTTTGAGAGCTATCTGCTCAGTTCCTCGAAGGAGGCGGCGGGACCCCGCGCGCTCGAAGAGCGGAAGCGCGCGATCCCGTTTGCCCGGCGCCAGGTGCGCGCGCGCCCAGTGAAACGTCATCTGGCAATTCGGCGCCGGGGAGCGATCGCTCGAAGTGTTTACGTGCCGACGAGGCGTGGCCGCGGAGCAGATCCAACTGTCCTGCCCAGTAGTGCGCGGGCGGTTTGACCCATCGGAACTTGCCGGCCACTGCGATCCTCCGGCGGCAGGCGCGCTCGGCGCGCGCGCACGGCCTTGTCGGCGTGCGCCAGCGCGGCGTCGGTGTCGCCGCGCAAAATGCCGAACGATGGCGGACGCGGCCTCGGCAGGACCGCATCGGTGAAGTCCAGCCGCTTGACGAGCCGGTGCGCCTCGGCGGCCTCGTCGCGCACGCGGTCCAGCTGGCCCGGCCGCGCATGCAGCACCGCCAGACGACCGGTCGCCAAGTGTACGTAAGTGAGGACAAGGAAGATCTGGCGGCTGTTCTGCAAGCACCGAGACCTTCGCTGGCATATCCACGAGCCGCGGCCGGCGACCGGCGAGTTCGACATCCTGCGGCGCGAGGTCCCGAGGTCACCTGTCCTGGAACCCACACAGACTTGGACAGCGACTTGGCCGGCGACGCTGAAGGCGTTTCGAATCGTCTCGGCAGAGGTCCTGACTTCGACGGAGCTTGAAGGGGATCCTGCCAACGGTGTCGAACGGTTGCCAACATAGGTCGGGTTGACGGCCTACACGGTTGGATACGATTTGATTCATGGCGCGCGATGAGAGTGTGTTCTCTGGGGATAAGCCTGCTAGTTCACCAAGTGTTCAACCAGGAGCAGCGTGAGGTGATTGAATATCTCCAGGCCGAGAATCGCAGGTCGAGACCATTGTGAGCCCGGACACCCTGCTCGCTTGGCATCGCCATCTCATCGCACGGAAGTACGACGGTCATCAACGGCGCGGACCAGGACGGCCACCGAATCCTGGTCGAAAAACTCCCCTGGTCCGTCGGTAGAGCCGCCGTGCATCGTCGCTGGGTCAAGCGTACCCACCGCGGCGTTGCCCCACGTGATGTTCCATTCGTGTGCAGCAGTGTTGTACAACCGCAATGTCAAGCCCCTCGATTCGGCCTGAAGGTCCACACTTCGAACTCTCCGAGGTTGGCGTGTCCGTCCCAGACCTTCCGAACGACGGGCGTGGCGTCATACTCCAACCAGCGCGTGGACCCTGTTAACGGATGGTCGAGCCGCGACAGGTGCGCGTTCCAGGCGCCAATCTCGAAATCAAAATCGTGCTGGCCGTCGCGCTGCGCTGCTACCCGAAACGGCACGACGAGCACAATCAACACGCTGCATAATAGAAATCGTGACATTCTCAGCATCGTACAAAGGCAGCGTCGTCACGACCAGAAGGCACTTCAAGGCAACTACCCGTGACGTCCGGCGACCCAATCCCGTGAGCGGCTGCCCGCTGACGGCGGCGCTTGCCGCCGTGGGCGGCAAATGGAAATTGATCATCGTTTACTGGCTGGCGGAATCGCCGCGGCAGTTCCTGGCTCTGCGCCGACTGATGCCGCGGATCTCGCAGAAGGTGTTGACCGAACAACTCCGCGAACTGATCGCCGACGACATCGTCCATCAGCGACGAACGGGACGCGTTCCGGCGCCAGTCGTGTACTCGCTCACCGATTACGGGCGTTCCGTGTTGCCGATCGCGGAATTGGTGCGGACGTGGGGACGCAGACACATCGAACGTTTCTCGACGACAGTCGAGATCCGAGCGAGCTAGAGCAGCGCTCAAAGGCAGGAACTCGACTTCAGTATACGAGGTTGACCGCGGCGATCGGGATGACCGCCACGCTCGTATTTCGTCCCCTCACTCCGATTTTCGCACCGACGATCAGGCCGGCCCTCGCACTCCAGTTGTACTCAAGGGCCGGTGCCAAGGCGAGAGAACTGCTCGTTCCGGAATTCGCTCGAAGGGCGGCGCCGTCCACCGATGTATTGGCGTCGCGTTCGTACACGAGGTCGACGGCTGGCACCCACCGTCGCGTGAGACTGTATTCCCATGCTGAATCGACCACGAAGGAATCTCCGGGACGAGCACGACCGCGAAATCCCTCTGGCGTGCCGTAGACGCTGGTATCGCGCACGTTCACGATGCTGGAAGTCGAAAAGGAGAGATTGAGGCGTGTGCGCAGAATACGTCCGGTCGGCATCCAGAAGAAATGCTGGGAGTAGAGGGACATCGTGGAGGTATAGGCGCCGCTGCCGAGCGCATCGGCCTTACGGTCGCCGAGTTGATCAAACGCTCCGGTCGGCAACGTCTCCCCAAACGCGACGGACATCGTCGGAACGTGTCGTCCATCCTGGTAGAGGGACAGTCGATACTGGGCCTGCACGACGAGGTCGCTCACGCCGGGCCCGCCGCTTCTCGCGCCGCTGACTTCGTGTTCAAATCCAAATCGAGGAATCGCACCAACCGTAAGGCGGTCGGTTACGCCGTACAGCACGTACGTCAGCGATCCTGACACGTGTTCGCGCGGGACCTGGGTTCGATTGCCGTCACCATCATCGAGCGCGAAGATGATCGAATCGAAGACGTACGGCTCAATCAGAAAGTGACCACGTGGCAACGTCGACGCCGATGGTGCCAGCAAGGGTCCCGTCCACCATGCGTCATCGCGCGACTGCCGCGTCTTCGAATCAACGGCGGCACCGTCGGCAGCCGCCGCTCGGTTGATCGAGAGTACGCACGAGAGGGCCAGCCCTGCGACCCGGATGAACCAACCACGTTTGTGTACCCGAACACCCATAAGCGGCAGGCTTGCATGGACTGCCGTCGGTGACAAGAACGCACCTGCAGGTAATCACTTCATCATCGACATGCTCGCTTGGTGCACTCGACCGCTGCAATCAGCAGAGCTGTTTCGTCGGACATTCTGCACGTTCGCGCGCGAGTTTTCGCCATTTACGACCTGTGGTCCGCAACTCCTTCGTCCGGCGATTTTCCCAGGGTTTTGGGAGATTCATCACGAGGGGCGATCGCTGGCGGCACCCGCCGGGCACCGTACGATCGTCCGGTCATGCCCAAACCAGCGCGGCTGTGGTTCGCACAATCCTGCGTGTCGTCGCCGATTTCGCATCGTTGCTGGTATCGACGATGAAGTCACGTGCCCAACTCTCGGCGGAGAGCGTGTTCCTGCGCAAGGAGCTGGCGATGTAACGTCAGGAGGCCTCGCTATGTCCAGACCTCATTCGTAAAGAAGTCTGCCCCGGCGATCGCTCCCCAATGCGCTCGCAGAAGCGTATGCCACGACGTCGGGCGCTGCGGCGCCGGCGGCAGACCGTGGGCCTTCAAGATGCGCGCGAGCGTCGAGCGGCCGACCTGGTGCCCGAGATTCTTCGGGGCGCCCTGAATGCGCGTGTAACCCCACGTCGAATTCTCTCTGGCCATGCACACCACGAGTTGTCGGATCTCGGCAATGACACCGCAGAGGCCGATTCGCCTCCTCGGATACGTCCATTTTGCGCGCCACGAGCTGTGGCGCCATCGCAGCACCGTGTCCGGCGTCACGATCGTTGCAATTTCGCGCAAGGCCTCTCGACCGAGTGGGTACGCTCGTATGGCGAGTCGCCGCCGATCGTCATCGGTCAACTGGAGGCGCCGCCCGCCGATCTGCCGGCGGAGCAGGCGATTCTCTTCGATCAAATAGGCGAGCGCTTCCCGCTCGCGGCGATCGAGGCAGCCGATGATGGTGAGGAGCAGCAACCGGAGGACCG
>JBPYEE010000838.1:0-7544 GCA_051985095.1 Vicinamibacterales bacterium
CCTGGTCACCGGCCCGACCGGCAGCGGCAAATCGACGACGCTCGCCGCCATGATCGACAAGATCAACACGGAGCGCCACGATCACATCATCACGATCGAGGATCCGATCGAATTCGTGCACCCGCACAAGAACTGCCTGGTCAACCAGCGGGAGGTGCACGGCGACACCGACAGCTTCTCGAACGCCTTGCGCGCCGCGCTGCGTGAAGACCCCGACATCGTGCTGGTCGGCGAAATACGCGATCTCGAGACAATCGAATCCGCGCTGCGCATCGCCGAGACCGGGCACCTGACCTTCGCCACGCTGCACACGAACTCGGCCGCGCAGACGATCAACCGCATCATCGACGTGTTCCCGGCGGGCCAGCAGGCGCAGATCCGCACCCAGCTGTCGCTCGTGCTCGAGGGCATCGTGACCCAGGCGCTGCTGCCGCGGATCGACGGGACAGGCCGCGTCTGCGCGCTCGAGATCCTCGTTCCGACCCCGGCCATCCGGAATCTGATTCGGGACGACAAGGTCCACCAGATCTACGGGGCGATGCAGGCAGGCCAGGAAAAGCGCGGGATGCAGACGATGAATCAATCGCTGGCGAGCTTTCAGATGACGCGGGTCATTTCGCTGGACACGGCCCTGTCCGCCTCCTCGAATCGTGACGAACTGCAGGACATGATCAACCGCGGAGTCGGCGTCGTGGCGGGCGCCGGGCTCGGACGCCAGGGTGCGCCGCCGACGCGCCCCGCCGCGAGAACCTGGCGCCCGGAGACGGGTTGACGGACTGAGGACGAGCAATGCCTACATTCGCCTATGCCGGCCGGACGCGGACGGGACAGACCGTCAGTGGAGAGCGCATTGCCGACACCATGGACGCGGCGGTCGCGGCGCTCAGGCGCGACCAGATTCAGGTGACCCGGATTACCCCGGCGGCCGCCCCGGCCGCGGCCGCGACCGACAAGAAAGGCATTATTGGCAAGAAGGTGAAGGCGAAGAACCTCGCCGTCTTCACGCGGCAGTTCTCCGTCATGATTGACGCCGGTCTGCCGCTGGTGCAGTGCCTCGACATCCTCGGGAACCAGGAGGAAGACAAGAATTTCGCCGCCGTCATCATGCAGACGCGCACCGACGTGGAAGCCGGGATGTCGCTCGCCGATGCGATGCGGAAGCACCCGAAGACCTTCGATCCCCTGTTCACGAACATGATCGCGGCCGGAGAGGCGGGCGGGATCCTCGACACGATTCTCAAACGCCTGGCGACCTACATCGAGAAAGCCGTCAAACTCGCCGGCCAGGTGAAGTCCGCCCTGATCTACCCCGTCGCGGTCATCTGCATCGCCACCATTGTCGTCGGCGTGATTCTGTGGAAGGTCATTCCGACGTTTGCGGCGCTGTTCCAGGGACTCGGCGCCGACCTGCCGCTCCCGACGCGGGTCGTCATCGCAATGAGCGACAACCTGGTCAGGTTTTTTCCGCTGTTGATCGTGGCCGGCGGCGCGGGGGGCTACTTCTTCAAACGCTACTACGCGACCGACGCCGGCCGGCACGTGGTCGACGGCGGCATCCTGAAGGCCCCGGTTCTCGGCCAGATCATGCGGAAAATCGCCGTGGCGCGGTTCTGCCGGACGCTGTCGACCCTGCTCAGCTCCGGAGTGCCGATCCTCGACGGCCTCGAGATCACGGGAAAGACCTCGGGGAACGCGATTATCGAGGACGCCATCCTGACCACCCGCAAGAGCATCGAGCGCGGCGAGACGATCTCGACGCCGCTCAAAGAGACCCGCGTGTTTCCCTCGATGGTGACCCAGATGATCGGCGTCGGCGAGGCGACCGGCGCGCTCGATACGATGCTCGCCAAGATTGCGGACTTCTACGAAGAGGAAGTCGACGCGGCCGTCGCCGGGCTGCTGACGCTGCTCGAGCCGATCATGATCGCGATCCTCGGCGGTGTGGTCGGCGGCATCGTGATCGCGATGTACATGCCGATCTTCGACCTGATCAGCAAACTGACCTGACCGTGGGGACGACGCTCAGGCGCACAGTCTGGCGGCTCATCTTCATCCGGGCGGGACTGAGTACCATCCTGCTCGGGTCGGCCGTTCTGGCGCAGATTGCCGCACCTGGATTGCTTCCGGTCGATCCCTTCTTCATCCTGATCGGATCGATCTTCGCGCTGACGATTGGCTACGCGCTGACGCTGCGCTACGTCGAGGAGCACCGGTGGCTGGTCGATGTCCAGCTCGCCGGCGATGCCCTGATCGTCTCGGCCTTCATTTTCATCACCGGCGGGATCACCAGTTATTTCACCTCGCTCTATGTCCTGACGATTGTCGCGGCCAGCGCGGTCCAGTTCCGCCGGGGCGCACTGCTCGTCGCAACCCTCTGCACCGTCCTGTATGGCGGCATCGTGCTGGCGCAGTACTTCGTGGCGGCGGGCCTGCTGTCGAGCGGGTGGCGGTTCGAACCGAGTCCTGCGCTGCCGGCGCCGTCGTTTGCGCAGTACACCGTCGCGCTGAACGTGGTCGGGTTTTTTGCGGTGGCGCTCCTGAGCGGATCGCTCGCCAACAGCCTTCGATCGGCCGGCGCGCGACTGCAGCAGGCGTCGACCGAAATCGCCGACCTGCAGGCCCTCAACCAGCATGTCATCGACAGCCTGCCAAGCGGCCTCGTCACGACCGACGCCGGCCATCGCATCCTGACCTTCAACCGCGCCGCCGAGGTGATTACCGGCGTGACGTTTCATTCGTCGCTCGGTCGGCCCATTGACGAGGTCCTGCAGCTGCCCCGGGCCGTGATGGCCTCGATCACGCAGGACCTGCTGGTCAAAGCGTCGCGTCGCCACGAGTTCCGGTACCGGACATCGGACGGCCGCGGCGAACTCGAAATTGGACTGACAGCAACGCACCTCGAAACACCGCGCGGCCGCGCCGGCCTGCTGTTCACGTTTCAGGACGTGACGGCGATCAAGAAGCTCGAACGCGATGCCGCCATCCAGCAGCGCCTGGCGGCGGTCGGCGAGATGGCGGCCGGCATCGCGCACGAAATCCGGAATCCGCTCGCGTCGATGTCGGGCTCGATTCAGATTCTGCGCCAGGAGCTCGCGCTCAGCGTCGAACAGGAACAGCTGATGGACATCGTCCTCCGCGAATCGGAGCGCCTGAACACGACGATTCGATCCTTTCTCGCCTACGCCCGGCCGCAGCGGTTTCAAATCGCGCGGTTCGACGTGCGGCGCGCGCTGAACGACACCGCGCTGCTGTTGCGCAACAGCAGCGAACTCGGGGAGGGGCACGAGGTCGCCGTCGACGCGCCGGACGCGGAGCTGTGGTACGAAGCCGACGAAGGGCAGATCAAACAGATCATCTGGAATCTGGCGACCAACGGCCTCCGGGCGATGCCCGATGGCGGTACGCTGCGCCTGGGCGCCGCCCGCGAACCCGCCTCGGACGGCATCGCGCTGACGGTGCGCGACGAAGGCGTCGGGATCCCGGCCGACGAGCTGGAACGCCTCTTCCAGCCGTTCCACACGACCTTCGCCAGGGGCACCGGCCTGGGCCTGGCCATCGTGCACCGCATCGTCGCCGACTACGGCGGGGAGATCTCGATCAGCTCGCAGCCGGGCGCTGGCACGACGGTGTCGGTGCGTTTCCCGGCACGCGCGGTGGTGACGGCATGAGCACGGCACCGCAGCCGGTCGCCCCGACTCCCGACCGCCGCCCGCCGCGGATCCTCGTGGCCGACGACGAGCGATCGATGCGCGAGCTGCTCGCGATCGTCCTGCGTCGGGAAGGGTATGAAGTCCTGCTCGCCGAGAACGGCCGCGCGGCGGTCGACCTGCTCGAGCGTGAGCCCGTCGATCTGCTGATTTCCGATATCAAGATGCCCGACGTGAGTGGTGTCGAGGTGCTCCGCGCGGCGAAGAAAGTCGACCAGGACGTCCTCGGCATCATGATCACGGCGTTTGCGTCGACCGAGACCGCAGTCGAAGCGATGCGCCTCGGCGCCTGCGATTACCTCAGCAAGCCGTTCGATATCGATCTGCTCAAGATGAAGGTCCGCGAGAAGATCGAGAACCGCCAGCTGCGGCAGGAAAACGTACTGCTGAAGCGAACGCTCGGCCTCTCGCATCAGTTCTCGAACATCATCGGGCGGAGCGCCGCGATGCTCGAGGTGTTCAAGATGATCGAGACCGTCGCTCGGACCAACAGCACCATCCTGTTGACCGGCGAATCGGGGACGGGCAAGGGCCTCGTGGCACAGGCCGTCCATTTCCACTCCCTTCGGCGCGAGAAGCCGATGGTCTCGCTCAACTGCGGCGCGATGCCCGAGACGCTGCTGGAGTCGGAACTCTTCGGCCACATGCGCGGTGCCTTCACCGGCGCCGATTCGAACAAGAAAGGGCTGCTCGAAGCGGCCGAGCGCGGGACGATTTTCCTCGATGAAATCGGCGAGATGAGCGCCGTCATGCAGGTGAAGCTCCTGCGCGTCCTGCAGGAGCGGCGCTTCCGGCGCCTCGGCGGCCTCGAAGAACTGCAGGCCGACATCCGCGTGATTGCCGCCACCAATCAGGATCTCACCAGAGCCGTCGCCGAGGGACGCTTCCGCGAGGACCTGTATTACCGCATCAACGTCATCCCGATTGCGCTGCCGCCGCTGCGCGAACGGCGGGAGGACATCCCGCTGCTGGCCGAGCATTTCCTCGAAAAGTACGCCGGGCAGATGGAGAAACCGGTCTCGTCGATTTCCCGCGACGCGATGGACTATCTGGTGCGCCACGACTGGCCTGGCAATATCCGGGAGCTCGAAAATGTCATCGAGCGAGCGGTGGCGCTCGAGCTGACGCCCGTCATCCTGGCCGACAGCCTGCCGGCGGCTGTACGTGGCGAGCCGCTGCGGCCGTCGGCGGTCCCCGCCGCGGCCGCCGAAATCCTGCCCGATTCCGGCTTTGATCTGGAGGCGCACGTCAAAGACATAGAGCGGGGCTACATCGCCGAAGCGCTGAAACGCGCCGGGGGTGTCCAGGTCCGTGCGGCGGAACTGCTGGGCATGAGTTTCCGATCGTTCCGCTACTACGTTAAGAAATACAACCTGCGTTGACGTTCTGTGTCGGTCGGTATAGACAATCCTTGTCAGTGCGACAATTAATCACACCGGCGAGGTCCCATCGAAAAATGCAAGTGATGAGCTGTCAACGGGTTTGCCGATACTGTTCGGCTGGCACCCTGGTTGCTGAACAGCTGGGCATCACGACATTCAATCCGTTTTGAGGAGGCGGTACTCATGAAGATTCGTAACGCGGAGGGGTTCACGTTGATCGAGCTGCTGATCGTGGTCGCGATCATCGGCATCATCGCGGCCATCGCCGTGCCCGGACTGCTGCGCGCGCGCATGTCGGGCAACGAGGCGTCGGCGATCGGATCGCTGCGCGCCATCACCAGCGGCCAGGCGAGCTACTCGTCGAGCTGCGCGTCGGGCTACTACGCGATCACCCTCGACGACCTGGTGAAGCCGCCGACGGCGGGTGGCCAGGGCTTCATCAGCCCGGATCTGAAGACGAACGGCGTAACCAAGAGCGGCTACAACGTGTCGATCGCGAAAGACGCGGCCGGCGCGCAGGACATGAACCCGGTTGTGACGTGCAACGCCGCGGCGAGCACACCGGCCACTTCGTACTTTGCCAATGCCGATCCCGTCTCGCTCGGCGGCACCGGCACGCGCTACTTTGCCACCGATTCGCGCGGCACGATTGCCCAGAGCACGACGGCGACTATCGCCAATCCGCTGACCCTCAGCGCGACGGTGACGCCGGTTCAGTAAATCGCCGGCCATTACTGCACATCAACGAGGCGGGCCGCGGCCGGCATCGGTCGCGCGCCCGCCTTCGCATATACGGCGTTCGCGCCGATCCCTCGACGCCGACAATAAGTGTCAGGGGCTTCTGACAATCTTCGGTTCGTCACCTTCTCCGGGCCGGGCAGCTCGGTGCCAGCGTGAGAAGTTTCGGCGCATTTTCGGCACGATTCATCGAAGTCCGCCCGGGCACCCGCCTTGCTGACTCATCCGCCGCGAATCGAACCACACGCGGCAACAACCGAACTCATGAGAGGGAGCTATGCGTAACTCGAAAGGTTTCACGTTGATCGAGCTGCTGATCGTGGTCGCGATTATCGGCATCATCGCGGCCATCGCCGTGCCCGGGCTGCTGCGCGCGCGCATGTCGGGCAACGAAGCGTCGGCGATCGGATCGCTGCGCGCCATCAACAGCGGCCAGGCGAGCTACTCGTCGAGCTGCGCGTCGGGCTTCTACGCGATCACGCTCGACGACCTGGTGAAGTCACCGACGGCGGGCGGCCAGGGCTTCATCAGCCCCGATCTGAAGACGAACGGCGTGACCAAGAGCGGCTACAACGTGTCGATCGCGAAGGACGCGGCCGGCGCGCAGGACATGAACCCGGTTGTGACGTGCAACGCCGCGGCGAGCACGCCGGCCAGCTCGTACTTCGCCAACGCGAGTCCCGTCTCGCTCGGCGGGACCGGCACGCGTTACTTCGGCACCGATACGCGCGGCACGATTGCCCAGAGCACGACGGCGGCCGTGGCGAACCCGCTGACCCTCAGCGCGACGGTGACGCCGGTCCAGTAACCGCTGGGGCCCTTTGTCCTCAAACGTGGCGGATTGGCGACGGCCGTCGCCAATTCGCCATTTTCATGTACACTCCTTATTGATCCATGAGTAGGCGTTCTGCGGTGTTCGCGCTGGTGTGCGCCCTGGTCGGCTTCGCGGCCGCGTCGGCGGCGGCGTACGTCCACTACCGGCTGCTGTACGACCCGTCGTATCACAGCTTCTGCGACGTCAGCTTCCGGATCAGCTGCACTGACGTCTACCTGAGCCGGTTCAGCACCTATCGCGGGGTGCCGGTCGCGATCTTCGGCGCCCTGTGGTTCGCGGTCGCCGGACTGTTGTCGGTCGGCGGCCTGCGCGCGCGGGACGCCGCTGTTCGTGAGAGCGTCCCGGGCTATCTGTTCGTCCTGTCGACGCTCGCGCTGGCCGTCATCCTGTATCTCGGCTATGCCTCGTTCGTCATCCTGAAAACCGTGTGTCTCATGTGCCTGACCACTTATGCCGCGGTGATCGGCCTGTTTCTTACCTCCGGTGCGGCGACTTCTTTTCCTATGACCACTTTGCCCCGACGCGCCGTGCGGGACGTCCGCGTGCTTCTCCGGAGTCCGCTGGCGGTCACGCTCGCCGTGTTGTTTTGCGTCGGCGCCGTCACAACGCTGGCAGTCTTTCCGCGTGAAGGCGTCATGGCCGCGACCGGTGACAACGGCGCGCCCGCGCCCCTCAGCGAGGACCGCCAGTCAGAGTTCGAGCGCTATTTCACGTCGCAGCCGCGGATTCCGATCATGGTGCCCAACGAAGGCGCGAAGGTCCTGATCGTGAAGTTCAACGACTTTCAGTGTCCCGCCTGCGGCCAGTCGTACCTCGTGTACAAACCCATCCTGGCCAAGTTCGAAGCCGAGCGTCCGGGCGCCGTGAAGATGGTGCTCAAGG
>JBPYEE010000839.1:0-6664 GCA_051985095.1 Vicinamibacterales bacterium
GACACGCATCACGCCCGTCGGCTTGTCGTCGTCCTGTGCGGAAACTCCGCCGAGGCCGGACCACCTGATGATTGGCGGATCCCTCAATCCCCCTCATCTGACACGCTCTCGGTGACGCCGGCAACCGAGCCGGGCGAGATGCGTGTCGAGCGTCGGACCGTCTCGGCGGATTGATTCAGGGTACGTCAGCGCAGCATGATCGCGTTTCGCACCCAGGCGTTCGCATCCTCTTGTGACCGCACTCCACAAATGCAGCCTGGGATCGATCGTCCTTTGTTGAAGGTCGTCTTCGCTTCAAATCAGTTCAGCGGTGGACCGACCAATTCGATGCCGCATTGTTTGCCGGCGCGAGCAAGAACCTCGAGAGCGGCTTCGGTGGGCGGACCGCTTGGCACCGGCAAATCATCCTCGTCGGCAGGACGGCTCACGGCCAGGAGGAATCGTTCGAAATCCCCGCGCGCGGTGACCGTGATCCAGCGAGCACCCTCCAGCGATTCGACCCGAAAGGTATGCGCAATGTTCTTGGGGGCGAGGAACACGGTGCCAGGCCCGCCGCGGTGCTCGCTGGTGCCGACCCGAAATCGGAGCTCGCCTTCGAGGATGATGAAGAGCTCGTCTTCAGTCGAGTGAACATGCAATGGCGGCGAGTCATGAAACCGCGCACGATGTTCGACCACCGACATGCCGTCGGTGCCGCTTGTGCCCGCCACGCGAATCTTGACCAGCGCGTCATTGAACCACAGACCTCGAACCGCAGCAGCAATAGTCGTCATGATCCCTCCAGTGTGTTATGACACATGCTCAGTTGACGAACGAACAGTGAACAACGTGACGGGGTCCCCACGCAGGCGCCTTCATCCTCGTAAACGCAGGTCGTAGCGAGGACGTCGTGCACGGCCGATCCTCCGGCGGGCGTCATTACCCCTCAGACATGCGATGCCTCGCGATGCACAAGGACCTCAGCGTGCGTCAGCAGCCGGCTGATACTCCGGGACGTGATTCACGACGGGCCGAATGGTCCTGAGATACGCAAAGATTGATTTGAGGTCGTCGTCCGTGGCGTTGCGAACGGCGGGCCACGGCATGGGCGGCGCGATCTCGCGCGAGGTGTCCATGTGACGGCCCGTGCGGATCGCACCCACGAACACGTCTTCGGTCCAGATGCCGAGACCGGTGGTCTGGTCCGGGGTCAGGTTAGCGGCGTAACTTACGCCCCACGGTCCGGCAAACGCGGTGTTCGTCGCAGAGGCTGACCAGAGCCATGCGCCGGTAGGCGCCGTGGGCGGCGTCACCGGGACAGCCTCCGGATGACCCGCGAGAAATCGCGACATGTCGGGTTCGGGCCCATGCGGCCCCATCGTCAGGGGCGTATGGCAGTCACTGCAACCGATGACCGACACGAGATACCGCCCGCGCTCCACGCGCGCGTCCACGGCCCGCGTCGCGCGGCTTCGTCCTACCGCCAGCACGATTGCCGGTAACGTCACGAGCACTCCGAGCGCCATCGTCCATCCGATCACGCGCATCGTTCGTTCTTGAGTCACTACATCCTCCTGCGTGTGTTCACACATTGTGTGACAACACATTTATAACCCACCGAGTGAATGCATCCCGTCAGTGTCACTCGACGCGGTCTGCGTAGAGCTTCTCGAGCAGCCGACTGAGTTCCTCCAACTCGCGCACCGACAGCTTGCGCCGGTACCGCTCGGCCAACTCGTTGATGAGTGGGTCGAGCCGCGCCATCGTTTTCAATCCCTTGGGCGTAATGCGCGTGACCGAGAGCCGACGATCACGGCGCTCGCGGATGCGTTCGGCGAGGCCCCGTCGGATCAGCCCGTCGATGAGGCGCGTCAGATCGGTTCGCCGGTAGACCATCCGTTGCGCAATCTCGGTGCGGGGGTGCCCCTCGGAGTGGCCCCGCAGGATCCGCAGCACGTTATAGGCCGACATGCTCAACCCCTCAGTCAGCGTCGCGGCTTCAAAGTCTTCCTGAAACTGCGCATCGGCGAGATTGAGATTCATCAGGGCACGCGTCGCCGGGTCCGTGACTGGTAGTGAGGTCTTCAGCCGCCGCTCGAGGATGCCGTTCGTACCAGCCACACTGTGTGTTGTAACACGCAAAAATCTGTGTGTCAACACATATCTTCTAGTCGCTGGGTTCGCCGACGGCCAACGCCGCACGAAGCTGATGATGATCGCAGCCCCCGGAAGCAAGATTTCAGCCGCCATCTCCCTTCTGCCGCTACAATTGCGGTGTCCGCGCCGGTCGGCGCATCGCGCTCTCTACGGGAGGAGCCATGCTTACCGTCTTCGACGTGACGATCGCATCACCGCGGCTGCGACGCCTGACAGTGTTGACCGCCGCTGCCTTGATGGCGGTGCCGCTCTCGGCGCAATCTCCGCGGCGCGCGCCCGACGGCCATCCCGACCTGCAGGGCACGTGGAACTTTTCCAGCCTGACGCCGCTCGAGCGACCGGCGCAGTTTGTCGACAAGCCTGTCCTTACTGATACGGAAGCCGCAGAATTCGAGCGCCAGACGCTCGAGCGCATCGACGCGGATCGCCGGCGCGACACGGCTGAAGCTGACGTCGCTCAGGCTTACAACAACGCGTGGTACGACCGCGGGACGAGAGTCGTGGGCACGAAACGTTCGTCGTTAATCGTCGATCCGCCGGATGGCCGAATTCCGCCGCTGACCGCATCGGGACAGGCAGCTGCCGCTGCTCGCGCCGAAGCACGACGCGGGCGAGGGCCGGCGGACGGTCCCGAGGATCGCTCGCTCACCGAGCGCTGCCTCTTGTTCAACGCTGGGCCGCCGCTCTTGCCCGGCCCGTACAACAACAACCTGCAGATCGTCCAGACGCGCGACTACGTGGTGATTGCCAACGAGATGATCCATGACGTCCGTATTGTGCCGGTCGATGGACGGCCGCATCTGCCTGCGGCCATTCGGCGCTGGCAAGGTGATCCGCGCGGCCACTGGGACGGCGACACGCTCGTCGTCGAGACGACCAACTTCAGCGATCGGACCAACTTCCGTGGCGCGGACATGCAATTGCGACTGGTCGAGCGGTTCAGGAGAATCGACGCGAAGACGCTCGACTATCAGTTCACGGTAAACGATCCGAGCGTGTTCTCACGGCCATGGACCGTGTCGCTGCCGATGTCGGCGAGCGACGGCCGGATTTACGAGTACGCGTGCCACGAGGCGAACTACGCGATGGCCGGAATCCTGCGCGGCGCGCGCGCGCAGGAGAAAGGAAAATAGTCGCGGAGCCGCTGCGCGGTAGTTGATACTCTGTGATCCGCAATTGTTCCGTGTGGGCGTGTAGGGTGCATTTATGGAGATCCCGCGGACTGATCGACGATCCGCGATCGAAGGAGCGTCGTCGCGAACCGCGAGCTGCTGCTCTCATCGCCGCTCTCTGCATGGACGTTGGGGACGTTCCGGCGCGAGTTCTCGTCAGTCAGGTCAGGCGGCCACGGGCTCGAACGGGCAGCGACCCTGATGATCCCGTCCCGAGTTCTGACGATCTATGCCCTGCCACTGCGATTCCCGGTTTTCCGAGCTGCGGCGCAGGCTGTACAAGCCCCTGGCGGTCCACTCGAAGGGTTGGTCGGTGGGCACTCCATGGTCACGCGGCCGCGTCGACTGAAAGGCTTGTCTCGCATGACGCCGTCCGGTGCGAAAACTCCGCCGACGTCGGATCACCGGATCATTTGCGGATCGACGCAGGCGGAGGGCCTGTGACTGCAGGAAACTCGGCCCAATCGACGCCCCACGGTACCGAATCCTTGAAACGGGGCAGCCCCTCAGGCATTCTGTGCCGCGGTTGCACGGCGGCTGCCGGACGCGAAGGCAAGGGCGCCCGCCAGAAACGTGCGGCGGCGGATCCAGCATCACGCAGACATTGTCGGCTAGAGTGGGCGCATGAAGCTGCCGTTGCGGCTGGCGCTGCTGGCGTGGCTGATCGCCACGCTCTGCAGCTGCGGTCAGTCTGGAGCGGTAACGCCCGTCCATCAGAGCGCGCCGCCGGCCCCGTCCTCGTCGGCGATCGAGCAGCGCGCTCCCGATCGGCTGGTAGGCAGCCGCGACCTGTCGGCCGACGAGGCGATGGGCGGCCACACTCTCCAGCGCCATGTCGGCAGAAACGACGACGACCTGCGGGCGCGGCTCGAGCGGGAGCCGCAGATCTCGAGCGCATCGACGTATACCGATCGCGCGACCGCCGAGCGCGTCGTCGGCGCCGCGCTCGAGAAAGGCAGCCGCGCCTTCACCGCCTGGCGCGAGCGCAGCGGACGGCGGCCCAACTTCGCACTCCGCTATCGTGCCGACGGCGTGATCGGCCGATCGATCATGCGTGGGCACACGGCGTCGGTGCCCTGCGATCGCGCGGTCGTCGTGCTGCGCTGGGACGTGCGCCGCGATCGCTACTACGTGCTGACCTCGTATCCGGAGGAGGGGCGGTGACGCGGGCCACTACGCCGCGCTTTCCCGCGCTCGCCCGCGCTTTCAGCGGCTACCTGCACGAAGACTTCGCGGCGGAATACGGCAGTCCCGAAGCGGCGCTGCGCGCGTTCCGGGACGATGCGTCGCCGGCGGAATGGCGACGCGTACAGCGCGAGGCGCAGCGGCTCACCGCGATCGCGCGCCACAGCGATTTCGACGACGTTCGCGCGCTGATACAGCGTCTCGGCAGCCGATGGTTGCCGCCGTCGCGCGACGCGCTTGTCGCGTTGCTGACCGCAGTGTCAGAGCCGACCGGATCAACCGGGCGCTGACGGTGGCCGCCAGTACTCCGCAGATATTTCCGTCCGGCAGGCTTGGCGTTGAGTCGACAACCAGACCGTTCCTTTTGCCAACAGCTGAGCCGTTGTTGCGTCAACGTCTGCAAGCTGAGCCGGAGGTTGCTCGCACGTCGCTGGCTTCGGTTGGGCGAAGCTCGGCATTCAGAATCCTGCGCCCTTGTGTGAGGACGATCGCCAGATCTTGTTACAACTTTCGCTCGGATCACGTTTTTGCGCAGTACAGGTATATATCCCGACCTATGCGTGTCCTCGCCGCCGCCATCTTCGTGTCCGCGCTCATCGTTGCGCCAGTCGGCCAGACCAGCACGTCGCTGCGCGGTGCCATCGACATCCATGTCCACTCCGATCCTGATAACGTGCCCCGATCGGTCGACGGACTCGAAGTCGCCAGGCTCGCGCTGTCGAGCGGCATGCGCGGCATCGTTCTCAAGAATCATTACGACCCGACCGCCGGGCTGGCGTATCTGGCTCGCAAAGTTGCGCCGGGTCTCGAAGTGTTCGGCGGGATCGATCTGAATCTTTCCGTGGGTGGGATGAATGCGGTCGCCGTGGAGCACCTCACGCAAGTGGCCGGCGGGTGGGGACGGTTCGTCTGGATGTCGACGTTCGACGCCGAGAACCAGGTGCGCTACTCGAAAGAGAACCGCCCGTTTGTGCGCGTGAGCCGCGATGGGGCGTTGCTGCCCGAGACGAAAGCGGTCATCGGCGTCATTGCAAAACATCAGCTCGTGCTCGCCACAGGCCACGTGTCGGCAGAGGAAGGCTTGATGCTGGTGCGTGAGGGTCGGCGGCAAGGGGTGATGCACATGGTCGTTACGCATGCGATGAATCCGCCGATCGAGATGAGCGTCGCGCAGATGCGGGAAGCCGCGAAGCAGGGCGCGTTGATCGAATTCGTCGGTCAATCACTGGCGACGCCCGATGCGCCGGCGCGATTAAACCGGTTTGCCGACGCGATCCACAAAATCGGACCCGAGTTTTGCATCCTGGCGTCGGATCTCGGGCAAAAGGGTAACGCGTTGCCGCCCGACGGTTTTGCCGCGTTCATCGATGCGATGCGTGCCAAAGGATTCTCGAGCCAGGAGATCGATCGGATGTCCAAGCAAAACCCGGCGACACTGCTCGGGTTGCATTAAGTACCCAGCGCCGCGACCGTGAAACTCGCCCGCACTGCCGCGGCCAGGCGTATCAGCGGCTTTTCCAGAAAGCTTCGTCTCCTGCTGCACGCGAGATCGAGCCGTCAGACGATATCGTGCGCCGTTCGACCCTCGTGTTCGAGACCCTGGCGCAATGACGAGCGAGCTTCAGCGCGGCCTCTTGAAGATGAACCGCCGCCCGAGCCTCGAGGAACCGATCGTCCAGTTGGCAGTTTTTCCGGTGGCTGTTCTTCCACAGCGACCAGACGTGCTTGAGTGGTTGCGGTTTGCGCGGCGGCTCCGGTCGATGCGTCGGTGAGTAGAAGTAGAAGGCATCTTTAGTCATCAGAGTGACCGTCGAGCCTGCCGTGGGACATTTCGCGGTGTGTTCGTTCACCTAGCTGCCCTGTAGTCAGTCTCGTGAATCGCGTGCAATGTCCGCAGGCACATCACGCAAATAATCCGGAATTTCGAGATTTGGCAGTACTAGCGCTCGACCTCGAGCCCGCCCTTCCAGACGGAAGTGATTTGCGCTGTCAGGTAATGTCGACGGTTGGGTCGCAACTGACGAGCACGAGGTCGGCGTTCATGCCGCGAGCCATTCGCCCTCGATCCTTAAACCAAACTGACGCGCGGATTCGGACGTCGCCGCCCTGAGCGCGGCCGCCGCAGGCAGTCCGGCCGCAACGAGCAGTTCTGGCTCTTGATGAAGATGACG
>JBPYEE010000840.1:0-2100 GCA_051985095.1 Vicinamibacterales bacterium
CCGACGCTCGCTGATCGTGCGATTCATCTCGAATCCGTGCGCGCCGCTGAATGGCTGATGATGTTTGCTCTGCGACGATGAGCCTGGTTAGCGGCGCCGGCGCGGTCCCGTGCGCACGCCAGCGTCCCGAACGTTAGTATTCCGACGAGTCAGTTTGACCATGAGCTTGCCTCGCATCGCCTAACGGACTCCGGCCCGGCCCTTCGATTCGGCAAATCATTAGAAGGCGAGGACGTCGAATCCTTCGTGCTGGAGGCATCCGTGACGTTTCAGCGCATACTGGTCGGCGTTGATGGTTCTCCGATCGCGGCGCACGCGGCCGACGTGGCCACCGAGCTCGCGACCGCTCTCGACGCGAAGCGAGGGTTTCATCTACATCGTCGATCCAGCGTCAGGTGCTGCTCCGAACGGCGGCATCCCCGCGACGGAGCTTGCCGCCGTTGCGGAACAAGATGAAAACGACTTCTGGCCGGATTCTGCCAGCGACTGCCAGCCCAACTTGTGCCTTTCGAGTTCATCAAGATAGGTACGCCCGCACCCGAAATTGTGCAGGCGGCCACCGAATGGCCTGCTGACCTCATCGTGATGGGGAGCCACGGACGCCGAGGTGTCGCGCGCGCCTTAAGTGGCCGCGTGGCCGAGGCCGTTATGCGGCAGGCACTGTGCCCCGTCCTCGTCCTTCGCACACACGGCTCGTGAACTTGCCTCGGTCAGTGCCAGCCGCCAGGCTGACGGCCGCCGTTCCGGCGTGTCCCCCGGAGACAGTATTCCGCCAAGAAAAATGCTGTAGGCGAGCCGAAGGGCGCCATCGCGGAGTTACTGTCTGACTGAGTATGAAACGGGCTACCAGCGCAAGGCTTTTTCAATTCGCCGTCGCGTTGATCGCTGTTCGGCATTTATCGAGGGGCACATGGTGATGCATTCAGCTCTCGCGACCTGTGTGTGCCTGTCGTACGCGACAGTCGGCGTCGCCGGTCAACTTCAGCAAAGCGCGAATGCGCCGCGTGCCAGCTTCATGGAACTCGACGCGGTCGTTGTCGATCCCGACGGCCAACCTATCCGGGGCCTGCAGATCGGCGACTTCAACCTCCATGAGGACGGCGAGTCGGTCGCCATCAGTCGCGTTCAGGAAGTATCCGTCGTCGGCCTCGCGAACGAAGCTGGACGCTCGGTCGTACTTCTGCTCGACGACAGCCAGGTGCGCGCAACCGGCACGACGGTGGTACAGGGCATCGCGCGGATGTTCCTCGCCCGCGCGCGGCCGAGCGACGCCGTTGGCGTCGTCAGGCTCACGCACCACGACGATCAACCGGTCGGGTCCATCGAAGCGGCAGTCGAGCGCGTCGACGAATACCGCGCCAAGAGCCTGCCGTTCTTCGGCATCGAATCCATTGAGGATCTACTCGACACGGTGGCACGGATATCGAAGCGCATAGCGTCAACGTCGACGCCGCCTGGCCGCACCGCGGTCGTATGCATCGGCGGCCGCAGCATCTGCGATCCGTATTTCATGCGACCTGAGTATTCCCTTGCGCGGCGCGCCTGGCACGATGCGATCGTCGAATCCGCGCGTGCGAACGTGGCGGTGCACTACGTCGATCCCGCCGGCCTATTGGGTCGCGGTCTCGACCTCGGTGGAGGTCTGGTCGAGACAACCGGTGGCGTCGCGTTCGTCGAATCGAACAGTTTCCAGCGAGCCGTCGACGAGATTTGGAACGAGGCTGGCCATTACTACCTGATCGGGTACGAGCCGACAGCGAAGCCGCGCGACCTCCATACGATCCGCCTGACCGTGCGGCGCCGCAATCTGCGCGTCCGGGCGCGCCTCGCCAGAGGCAACTGATCGCGGCGACCACCCCGACGGCGTCTCTATCATCCCGTCGTTCGCAGGCCCTTCAGCGGACGGCGCACGCCTCGATATTCCTTCCATGACCGTACCGAACGGCTCGTCATATAAGCCGGCGATACTCTCGAGCCAAGATCGCGCCCTGTGACGAGGACAGAACACCGAGAAGCGCTGCGCGTGTGCGTGGATGCCCACGGGGGCAAGCGCACCGGTTACCGTCTCGAAATGACCCTGATTGAGCGCGGATCGATGGC
>JBPYEE010000841.1:0-3644 GCA_051985095.1 Vicinamibacterales bacterium
CGCGACCGCAAGTGCCGCTTCCTTGAAGTAGTACTGTTCACCCGATATATCGGTGATACGAAAATCCAGCTGGTGCAGCATGCAACCAGACTCGTCAAGCGCATTCCTAATTGCTTGTGTCAGCCCATCCCCGCGCAACGGCTCATCGGAATCGATGCGCGCGGACTCCGTGGCCAGGCCTACACCTGTACACACCAATTGAGGGATGTGCTGTGCTTTACCCAGCAGGACGGCCCCAGCGCCTTCTCCAGGCATGAATCCATTGGAATTAGTTGGCGTCAGCAAGCGCCGGGCACGATCGTATGCTTCTAGAGTGTGCCACGTCAGGAGGGTGTCAGTCGCCGCGACGACAACATAGGGGGCGGTATCAGTCTCGAGCAGTCCGCGCGCCTGTAAGAGCGCCGCGGCGACGCTCGCACGACCATGAGGGAAGATCAATGATCGCGCAGAAAACGTGACGCCCAACTCGCGCTCAATCTCAGGGAGCAGCTGATCGTCGAGGCCCACAACGCGTCCAGGTCGGTCCCCTTCCGCGACACAGAGCATCACAGGCAGGTGTGCCCAGTCTGTACGAGGAACTCCCGTGAGGCATTCTTCGATCGCGAGCGCAGCCATTTTTGCCAGTTTGGTCAATCCGCGGTAGGGCTGCTCCAGACCTACCTGATGCGCCATGAGCCAATCCCCTGTCGAGTCAATGAAGCGCGTCTCTGTGGGATTGGTCAGGCCAGCGCGAATAGCCGCGCACGCGGCCGGTGCGGTTAAACCTACCGATGTCACGAGTCCGGTGCTCAGAATTGCGGTCGATGAGGCGCTCATGTCTCAGCCCCCGGCCGCGGAATCGGCGCGACCATTGGTTCGGCCACGACCGGAATCGGGAATTTTGCTGGCCCGCGTTGCTGCCACCACTCCAAACCCTTGCGGCCCACCAACACTTCGGAAATCTCGAACATGTTCTTCTTCAGCGGTCGCGCGACGCGCCAAGTCATCGTGACCCGCTCGAGATCCGGCTCGATGACGATTGTGTCGACGGGTGCAGTGAGCTCTTCGCGCTCCCCTTTTTTTGGAAAGACATCGATCGGCGCTTCAAAGTGCGGCACTGTAAAGTCCCTGCGGCCATCCGGGGTCAGATTTACCAGGGAAACGATCCGCTCTCCCAAGGGCATCGGCACCTGCTGGTCAAGCGGTGCGGCTTGGTAGTACTGATCATCAAAGTCGGCCGGAAGGAAGGGAAACACATTGTCCAGCCAATGCTGATCGTACGTTCCGGCATAGCGGTGGCGCGGCTCCCAATGCCGGCCGATTACACCGAACGACATTGGCCGGTACGTGCCGTCCGGCCGATCCACAGGCACTCCGGACTCCTCCGTGTTCGGCAGTGGAAATCCCTCGAGCCATTCACCCTTCATGTGCTTGTGAAAGCCACGTCCCGTCGGGTTGGGCATAAATGCCGCATGTTGCGCGGGATCCTCGTGCCGCAAATCGGCGCCCCCGAAGGCATGATCGTAAGAAATTGGCATCTGAGTGAAAGGGGCGGGCGAGCTCGCACGCGGCCCGCCTGCGACATACCAAGCACGATCGCCCACAACGGCAAAGGATTTCGACCAATTCCCGACTTTGACACCCACGACCACTCGCTCGCTCGGTCGTCCACCTGCCGAATACGCGTGTCCATTCAATAGGACGTCACAGCGCAGCTTCCTCGGCGCGAAATCGACTTCGTATTTCGGCGCTGAAAGTCCTGGTTCGCCGAAAAATACGTCACTCACCACGAGCGGAACCTGCTCTTCCGCGAGCTGCAGTCTCGCGCCCTGCTCGACCGGCATCCGAAACGTGCCCTTCACAACGACGACGAGGAGCTCGCGCCCACTGGACTCCATGCCCATCGTGTAGCCTGCGACCATTCGCGTGGCATTAATGAGTTCCATGGCGCGCCCCAGGCCCCGTGCTGTCAGTTAATCTGCACCGCTCCGCCCTTGATGCGTATCACTCCCGAAGAACGATTCGACACATAGGCGCCCTGGATCAGGACCTTGCCGGCTTTCGTCAGCGTGATGCTAGCCTTGCCACAGCGGAGGACCAGCTGCTCTTTAGCGCTGATGATCAATCGCTCACCGTCAGCATCGACCTCAATCCGTCCCGGTTGCTCAGGCACAGGCCACGCCTGCGGACCTCTTAGCAATCCCATGATGACTGGCCGCCGCGGATCGCCGTTCTCGAAGATCAGCATTACCTGCCGTCCGATATGCGTCCCGTGCACATCAATCACGCTCGCGGCCGGAACCGCAACGGAGCTCGACTGCCCTGGAAACAAAACGAGCGGTGTGCACCCTTCGTCTTTGAATCCAATGAGAGTTCCGGTTACCGCGCCAGGAACGGGCGAAGCAGCTCGAGGTCGCTCCGTCTGTTGCTCCTCGGCCTCCTCGGCCGACGCTATACTCAATACGTCCAACTCCAGAGTGCTCACGTGTGTTGCCTTTCAGATCAGTTCTGCAGAATCTTGCTGCCCTTCATCGTGATATCGCTGTCGGCTTTGATGTTGATCTTGCCGCTTCCTTGGACCGTAATGTCCTTGCCCTTGATCGTGATGGTTCCGTCCTTCTTCATACTGATGCTCGCATCCCCGGTCGTAATGGTGACGGACTCGCCAGCGGTGATCGAAAGGTTCTTGGTAACATTGAGCGCGTCGTCCTTGTCGACACTCGTCGAGCGCCCTCCACTCACCGCGCGGCTCTCGTCACCGGTCACCGTCATAGAAGCGTTTCCTGTCACGCTGACGGACTGATTTCCACCAACGTTGATCGACCGATCGGCTGCAACGCTCGTCGACTGATTCGCTCCGATGGTGTTCGTCTGCGCGGCACCGATGGTGTTCGTCTGCGCGGCACCGACGGTGGTTGCCTGTGCGGCACCGACGGTAATCGTCTGCGCGGCACCCACATTGACCTGCTGCGCGGCGCCCACGCTGATGGTCTCGTTGACTCCGACATTGTGCGTGCGCTGCAGCGTCACGGAGGCGGTCTCACTCGCGCCCACGGATATCGTGCGGTTAGCGACAATGGCGATGGTCTCGTTCGCGCCGACGTCCTCTTTGCGGTTCGCTCCGATGCTGATGGTCTCGTTCACCCCAACCTTCTCGGTGCGATTGTTGGTGACCGTGATCTTCTCGTCGTGCCCGACAGTCTCGGTGCGGTCGTGGCCGATGGACACGCTCTCGTCGTTCTCGACGCTGACTGACTGGTCTTTCTCAGCATGCAGCGTGACCAGCTCCGAACCTTTCTTGTCCTCGAAGCGTAGCTCGTTGAAGTTCGCGTCCGACCCGCCCTTGCTGCTGCGGCTCTTGATGCCACTCTGGGTGGCATTCCCAGGCAGCCCGTAGGGCGGCATCGAGTCGCCGTTATAGACCCGACCGATGATGATCGGCTGATCCGGATCGCCTTCGAGGAACCCGACGATGACTTCCTGGCCAATGCGCGGGATGTGGATCCCTCCCCATTGCTTCCCGGCCCAGGCTTGTGAAACCCGGATCCAGCAGGAGCTCTTCTCGTCGTTCTTGCCGTGGCGATCCCAGGGGAACTGGACCTTCACCCGCCCGTATTTGTCGGTATAGATCTCATCACCCCCCTTGCCGACGACGATCGCGGTCT
>JBPYEE010000842.1:0-6472 GCA_051985095.1 Vicinamibacterales bacterium
TTCGCCTGCACGTCGGTGGGAAGAAACGCATCGAGCGCGTTCCAGACGCGGACGCCGACCCACGGCTGGAATTTCAGAATCTTCATCCGCCGCTCGATACCAACCTCAAGCCGCTGGTATGTGGGGAAGCGGAAGATGTTCCGCGCGCCGACGAAATCGAGTTGTTCGTCCACGATGGAGTACGGCAGGCCCGACCGCCAGTCGAAGATGCCGATGAGCAGCCACCGGTCGGTCGGCATCAGCCGTCCGCGTGCGAACAACCGGTTGGGCACGTCGGAGTTGGCCGCCCCGTACTGGTTCTGTCCGATGACCGGCACCTGGATCGTGTCGAAATAGTTCGTCAGCGAGTTCAGATCGGCGCGCGCCTCGGCGTGGGCATACGTCACGTTCAGGTCCGCGCGAGAGCCATACGCCCCGTGCAATCCGACTTCCGCTCCCCGGTACATCGAGTGGCCACGGCTCGTGAGAAGCAGCGATTCGAGCGTCGGCGTCACCTGGAGCGGGTTGACGATCAGATCGTGGCTGCCCTCCCGATCAATGCCCGCGACATGCATCGACCACCGTTTCGTCAGCCGTTGCTCGTAGCTGACATCCCATGTCCGGCTCCGGGGCGTCTGGAGGTTTGCGGCCGTGCGCGGATCGACCAGCACCGGAAGCGCCGCCACCCCGTCGGCGCCGTACCGCGTGTCGGTGAACGGCTGGAACTGATCGAACGCCCCGACGGTCGACGGAGTGCGTTCATAGAACAGTCCGAACCCGCCGCGGATCACCGATGCGCCCGAGTCGTTCAACAACCACGCGGTCCCAACCCGCGGCGTGACGTTGAATCGATCGACGATGCCGTCGCGATCGAGGCGACCGCCGAATTCGAGGTACCACTTGGGCGTCGGCTGGTAGCGATCCTGCGCGAAGAGCGCCACGTCGGTGCTCGTCGCCTGCTGGAAGCTGGGGAGCGGCGAAAAATTGAGCTGGCGGACGAGCGTCCCGTCCGACCCCTCGATGAGGACCGGGCGGCTCATACTCGTGGCGTCGTAGGCGCTGTGCATCAGATCGATGCCGACCTTGAAGAGATGCAGACCGCCGAGCGCCGTGTGCGATCCCGACAGCGACGACACCGCCTGAATGGTGGAGGTGTCTCGATGCTGCTGGTTGAAAAAGTTCCCGAGCGTCGTCTCGGGCCGCAGCTCCATCGCGGCGGCGCCCTGCGGCAGCACGTTGGTCGCGTAATCGTGCGATTGGATCGTCGTTTCGCTGAACAGGTTGTCGGTCCAGACAGCCCGCTCGGTGAACGCCGCCGCGTTGGCCTGTGTGTGCAGGTTCACCGTGGCCGGCGGTGGCGTAAACGTGCCCAGGGTCGCCTGATCGGACACTCCCGGCACGATGGCGCCCGTTGCGATGAACGAGTGGCGCGGCGAGAGGTTGCCGTCGACGCGGGTGAAGGAACTGAAGGAGGTCGAGGTTTTCAGCAGGTCGGGCGGCAAGCTCGGGACCTCGGACGCGCTGTATCGGAACTGCGCCGTCTGTTCGAGGAAGAGACGGTCCTTGACGATCGGCCCGCCGACTTCGAGCCGCGGCCCCCACCAGCCGATGCCGACCGGATCGACCGGCGACGTACGCGACGTGCGGAAGGTCGGATCGAGGCTGTTCAGCCGCACTTTCCATTCGTCGCCGCCACGCCGCGTCTGAACCACGACGAGTCCCGACGAGAACCGACCGTACTCAACCGCATAGGGGTTCGGCAGGACCGCCACCGAATCGATCGCGTCGTCCGGGAGCGCAAACTGCGACAAGCCGGTCGCCGGATCGACAAGAGAGCTCGCGCCAAGCTGGAACCCTGCCTGGCTCGGACGGCCGCCTTTGATGCTCAAGCCGCCCGGGACCTCAACGATGCTCGCGAGCAGCCGCAACGAGGCCTGCAGACCACCCATCGGCGCGAATTGCTCGAGCTCCTTGCCTCCGATGGTGTCGGTGGTTGCGATGGTGCCTTCGGAGGTCGAGACCGGACTCTTCGCCACCACCTCGACATTTTGCGAGATACCTTCGATCGGCAGGTCGAGCGCGGCGTTCGCCGTCGCCCCGCGCGTCACGGTGACCGCCGCGGTCGTCGTGACGAACCCGGCCAGTGTGGCCGTCACGGTGTACTTGCCGGGCGGCAGGGGGGCGGTGAACCGGCCGTCGTCACTCGACAGCAGCTCCGCAACCACGGCGTCGCCGCTGGACTTGATGACCACGGCCGCGCCCGGCAAGCGGACGGTGCCGTTCTGAGTGCTCACGACGCCGGACAGCTCCCCGGTTGGCTGCGCAGGCGTCTGCGCGCCCGCGATCCGGATCGGCGAGAGCAAACAGAGGAGAATCAGAGCAAATCGTCGCACGAGTGCTGTTGCGCTGGGGAGGTGGACATCAATTGTCACATGCCGAGGCCCCCTGTCCACTCTGGAGTCCGGCTTTTTTGAAATACCGAGCTATTGTATCAACTATTTAGCGTTTTTCCGCCCAACTCCGAGCAAACCCGAATGCCGAGCACCCTCCGGGTGCAGCAAACATCACGCCGCAGCGTTCGTCCGCGGTCGGGCGCGAAAAGGCGCTCGACTCTTTACGCACACTTATTAGACATTGGTGGAGGAGTCGACCGCATGACCAGATCCGTTGGACCGCTGACAGTGTTGGTCTGCGCCGCCGCCTGCGCGAGCAACCCGCATCCGGCCCGTCTCGCGGCGGCCCCGGCCGGAGCCGCCGCCGATCAGACGGCCGTCCATGTGCTCAACCGGATCACGTTTGGCGCCCGCTCCGTCGATGTCGAGCGCGTGCGCACGATCGGTCTGGCCGCGTTTGTCGACGAGCAGCTCCATCCCGAACGGCTCAATGACGATCGCCTCGACGCACGGTTACGCGACCTTCAGGCGGTGAGGATTTCGCCACGCGCGTTCGCGACCGAGTATTACCAGCCGATGGTGGTCGCGCGCCAGGAATTCACCGCAGCTCAGCGGCTTACGCCGCCGGCAACGCGGCCGCCCTATCTGCGCTGGCACTTATTGCCGGTCCTGGCGATGTCGCTTCCCGGCGGAGCTCGGGCGGTCACAGTACTGTCACAACCGCCCGTCACACCAGAGGAGTTGCGGTTTCAGCGTGAGAACCAGCAGGTCTTTGACGAGCTGCAGGCGGAGAAACTGATCCGCGCGATCTACAGCGAACGGCAGCTGCAGGAGGTGCTGACCGACTTCTGGTTCAACCACTTCAACGTCGATGCGCGCAAGATCGAAGACCGGCCGGTCGTCGCGGTCTACGAACGCGACGTGATTCGGCCGCGCGTTCTCGGCCACTTTCGCGATCTGCTCGAAGCGACGGCGCTCAGTCCGGCGATGCTGTTCTAGCTCGACAACTGGTTGAGCGCAGCGCCGCAGCGACGGGGCGCGAATGGCCTGAACGAGAACTACGGGCGCGAGTTGTTGGAGTTGCATACGCTCGGCGTCGACGGCGGATATACGCAGCACGACGTGGTCGAGGTCGCGCGGTGCTTTACTGGCTGGTCGATGGCCAATCCGCATGACGGCCTCGGGTTCCTCTTCAAGCCAGCGATGCACGATCGCGGAGAAAAACGCGTCCTCGGCCACCGGATCAAAGCCGGCCGCGGCATCGAGGACGGCGAGGAGGTGCTCGACATCCTCGCCAGACATCCTTCGACCGCCCGATTCGTGGCCACGAAGCTGGTGCGTCGCTTCGTGGCCGACGACCCGCCGCGGTCCCTGGTCGATCGAGCGGCGAAAACGTTTCGCCGCAGCGACGGCGACCTGCGCGAGGTCATGCGGACGATTCTGTCGTCGCGGGAGTTCTACGCCTCGGCTGCCCATCGCGCCAAGATGAAGTCGCCCTTCGAGTTCGTCGCCAGCGCCCTGCGCGCCACCGACGCCGAGCTGCGGAATCCCCGGCCGTTTGTCGGAACGATCGCCAACCTCGGCGAACCGCTGTACCAGTCGCAGCCGCCGACGGGCTATCCCGATCGGACGAGCGCCTGGATCAACACCGGCACGCTCGTGGACCGCTTGAATTTCGCGCAGGGCCTGGCGACCAACGGTCTGAATGCCGCGACGATCGACCGGCCGCAGGCGGAAGCCGACCTGAAGCGCCTGTTTCCCGACGCGCAGGCCGACGATACGTCGCCCGTCGAACGGCTCGCCCTGCTCGTCGGATCACCCGCTTTTCAACGACGCTGAAAGTCCTCCGGACCACGAGACCGGTTCTCTTCGCCCTCTGGGTCGGCGTGATCGCCGCCGCCGTCGTCCCCTGGCTGGATTTCCAGAACCACACGCACTGGTCGCGAGTGCAGTGGATTCCGTTCGTGACGCCGCCCATCAAGACGGTCGACATCATCGTCAACGTGGTCCTGTACCTGCCGTACGGGTTTCTCTTCCCGTGGCGGAGCTCCTCGAGGCGCAGTCTGGTCGCAGCGGTGGCGACGGCGACGGCGCTCTCGCTCTTCACCGAATGGACTCAGCTCTACAGCCATTCGCGATTCCCGTCGACGACCGACGTGACGTGCAACGCGGTCGGCGCGGGGATCGGGTTCTGGCTCGCCGGCTGGTGGGGCTCGCGCGGGACGGCCGGCCACCGCGTGACTTGACGCGTCGCGCCGAACGAGCCATCGTGATCGGCCGTGGGCCGACCCTGGGTACGGTGGACTGCCGCGATTTCCGCTCTCTTCGTTTTTCGTCTCCTCTTCGGGCTCTCGTCACCGTTCTTCGGCGAGGACGAGACGCAGATCTTTCTCCTCGGAGTGCGCTACTACGCGACGGGCGCGTGGCCGTACTTCGGTCCCGATGTCGTCTGGACGCACAGCGTCATTCCGGGTGCGCTTCAGGCGATGCTCGTCGGCCTTCCCCTGAAGCTCTGGCCGGTGCCTGAAGCGCCGTACCTGCTGCTCAACCTGCTCTCGATGGCTGCGTTGTCGGGACTGTGCTGGTACATCTCGCGGCGGCTGCCGTCGCTGCCACGATGGCTCCTGTGGGGATGGGTCATGACGATCCCGTGGACGCTGCGCTATTCCACGCACATCGTCAACCCGTCCTATGTGTTGCCGGCCGCGATCGTCTTTTTCATCGGCTTCTTCGAATCGATGCCGGTGTTTCGACTCGGCGCGATCCCGATGCCGCTGGCGTTCGCGATGATGGGCGGCGCCATGGTGTGGGTGGCGCAGGTTCACATGTCGTACGCGCTGCTGATGCCCTACGCGGCCGTGGCGATGCTCGCAGGCGCGCGGTCGCGCGGCACGCTCGCCCGCCACCTGGCCGCGTTCGCAGCCGGCGCGATCATCCCCGGCTCGTTGCTGTTTCCGACGTGGCTGCGCTACGGACCGGCCAGCGGCATGGGCGGTACGCTGCGGAACCTGCACCTTCATCCGGTGTCGCCCTGGATTGCGCTCACCGTCCTGGCCCGATTCCTGTCGTTCGCCAGCCTGGAAGTGAACCGTTTCATCGCGACCGATAACGCGAAGCGGCTGGTGTTCGCCGAGCGGCACCTCTCGCTGGCGGTGATTGGCCTTCCTGTCGTGGCAGCCGGGCTGGTCCAGCCGATCTGGATGGCACGCGAGTGGTTTCGTCGCAGCCCACGGCCGGAGTGGCCAGCGCTCAAGGCGCTCGTGGCGGGCACCGTCGCGTGCGTATACGCGAGTTACTGGCTCGTGATGGAGCCCTCGCAGGCCCACGCCTTCTATGTCGTCGCGCCGCTCGCCATCGTGTTCGCCGCGTACTGCTGGACCTTCGTCGACGGCCCCGGCCCGCGGCGCGTCGCCGCCGTGTGCCTCGCCCTCAACGTGCTGTTCCAGGCCGGGCTCGTGGTCGCGCAGGCGGACCAGTCGCTGTATCACGATCGCGCCGTGGCGGCGGCGGCACTTCGCCTCGAGCAGCCTGAAATCCTGGCGCATCGGCGCGCCTTCGCCATCGACAGCGGCCCCTTCACGCTGCAGGACCCGACGAGGCCGTACGATCCGACCCGTGACATTGAGGTGATCGATGCCGCGTGCGCCGTGAGACCCGACGGCGTGCTGATGTGGACGATGACGCTGCAGAATGTGAATGCGCGCGTGGCGTTCCGCGACGTCTTGTACATCACGAACTACGTCAACCCGAGCCGCCCCGACGGGGATGAGCGGCATGAATTCATCAGGCAGGTCTTCCAACCCGCACAGGCCCGCCGGGTGGAGGTGAACGACGGATTCGCCTCGGGCGCGTCTTGCGTCGGCGCATCGCTGCAGGTCGCGGCCGCCGACGCCTTGCTGCCCCTGGACGGCCGGTAACGGGTCGACGCGATGCGATCCATTCATGCGAGCCGGCCGCCGGGTCTGCGCACGCTGGTAACCGTTTCGCTCGCCAGCGCCGTGCTGGCGTGCGGCAGTGAAACCCGCCCGGCCGACGTGCCACCGAAATGCGACGCACTTGCGACGTTTGCCGACGGCAAACAGCCGACGCGCATTGCCCAC
>JBPYEE010000843.1:0-6750 GCA_051985095.1 Vicinamibacterales bacterium
TCGCAGGCAGCAGATGCCACGCACGACAAGGTCGATTTCCACGCCGGCCCGCGAGGCGCGGTAGAGGGCTTCGATCGTCTCGGGATCCACGACGGCATTCATCTTCGCCGTGATCCGCCCGCCATTCCCGTTGCGCGCATGCGATGCTTCGCGGTCGATGAGCTCGATGACGCGTGTGCGCATCGTCGTCGGGGCGACGAGCAGCTTGCGATAGAGACGCTGTCGTGAATAACCCGTCAGCGAATTGAACAAGTCACTCACATCAGCGCCGATCGACGGGCTAGCAGTGAAGAGTCCGAAGTCGGTATAGAGACGGGCAGTCTTGCTGTTGTAGTTCCCCGTTCCGATGTGGACGTACCGGCGAATCGCATCCGGCTCGCGTCGCACGACGAGGGCCACCTTGGTGTGCGTTTTGAGTCCCGGCAGCCCGTAGGCGACGTGCACACCCGAATCTTCCAATGTCCGCGCCCACGTGATGTTGTTCGCTTCGTCCCCGCGCGCCTGCAGCTCAACCAGGACGGCGACCTGCTTGCCACGTTGTGCGGCTTCGACGAGCGCGCGCACGATGGCCGTGTCACCCGACGTGCGATACAACGTGAGCTTGATCGCCAGTACCTGCGGATCGGTGGCGGCGGTGCTCAGAAACTGCTCGACAGTACCGCTGAACGAATCGAATGGATGATGGACCAGGATATCATGGTCGCGAATGATGTCGAAGACGTTCCGGTGCGAGTCACGCAGCTCCGGTGGAACGACCGGCGTAAACGGCGGGTCGCGCAGGTCGGGAATATCGAGCGTGGCCAGCGACATGAGGTCGCCCAGGTCGAGAAGCGATCCGGCATCCTGTACGTCGTGCTCCGTCAACGCCGGAAGCTCTGAGGTCTGCTCGTCGCGCAACTCCTCGAGCAACAGCGCGCGCAGATGCGCCGGCATGGTGTCTTGCACTTCGAGACGAACGACTTCACTGAATCGCCGCTCGAACACCTGTTGCTCGACCACCTCGAGGAGGTCCTCCGACTCGTCGGTGGCCGCCAGGTCGAGATCCGAGTACCGCGTCACCCGAAACGCGTACCACCCGAGAATCTCCATACCCGGGAACAGCGCTCCGAGGTTTGCGCCGATCACTTGCTCGAGCGGGATGAAATGGTTCTGCCGACCGAACGACACCCAGCGGGGAAGACTCTTCGGTACCTTGACTCGCGCGAAATGGTCGGCGCCTTTCACCGGGTCCCGGATCTCGACCGCCAACGAGAGTGACAGGTTCGAGATGTAGGGGAACGGGTGACCAGGATCGACGGCCAACGGCGTCAACACCGGAAAGACTTGCGACTCGAAGAAACTGTCGACGGTGAGCCATTCAGTCGGCGTCAAATCCGACATCGCAACCAGTCGGACGCCGCGCGCGGCCAGCGCGGGCACCAACCGATGGTGCAGGCAGTGCTGCACATCGGCGATTTGCGCGGTCACGCTTCGGCTAATGCTTGCCAGCTGCTCAACGGGGCTCAATCCGTCGGGAGGTGACTGCGCGACGCCCGCCCGCACCTGCCGCCGCAACCCCGCCACTCGCACCATGTAGAACTCGTCCAGGTTGGTGGAGTGGATCGCGAGGAACTTGAGGCGCTCGAGCAACGGATTTCGCTCATCGAAAGCCTCGTGCAGGACCCGCTCGTTGAACGCCAGCCAGCTCAATTCCCGATTGAGATAGTTGGTCGGTGCCGGGTAGATCGCAGTGCTCATCGTGCGCGCTCCTCCAGAGCGCTCTCGTTCTCAGCGGTCGGCGCCAGCTCTCTCCATGGCCGGGGCCCTCTGCCGAGACACTCGGCCAGCTCGGCTCCACGCGTGGAACCGATTCGGGTGGCGCCAGCGTCGAATAACGCCTGAGCCGCCGCGCAATCGCGAATACCACCGGCCGCCTTGACGCCAAGCGCGTCTTGGACCGTCCGGCGCATGAGCCAGACGGCGCTCGTCGTAGCGCCGCCGGCCGAGTGGAAGCCGGTGCTCGTTTTTACGAATCCCGCCCCGGCGGCTTGGGCGGCGTGACAGGCGCGGACAATATCGGTTGGCGCCAAAAGACCGGACTCGATGATGACCTTCACCAATGCCCCTCTCGTCTCTCGGACGACCGCCGCTATGTCGCGCTCGACATCACGCCACCGTCCAGCCCGCATCAGACCCAGCGCCGCAACTACTTCCAACTCCTTCGCTCCCCGCTCCATCGCGAGGGCTGCCTCGGCCGCCTTTATGGCAGTTTCGTTCGCACCGAAGGGGAAACCGACTACCGCCGCCACCACCACTGTGGAGCTCGCCAACTGCGTCGCGCACCGGTACACCCACAGCGGATTGACGCACACGGCGGCCACCCCGTGACGACTTCCCCGCTCGCACAGCGCGTCAATGTCGGCAGGGGTAGCGTCCGGGGCAAGCAACGTTTCGTCGACGAACGGGGCAAAACGTGTGACCGGGCACATTGTTACAACTTATACCCCGCGCCCGCTCACGCCGTGCGGGTCTGGTACCGAGCGCGCAGCAGATCCGGGTTGACGAAGAACCGTGCGAGGAGAAGGCCCGCCAGGAACCCGCCAACGTGCGCCCACACCGCCACGCCGTTTGTCACGTCGGGCTGGAGCTGGTTCAACTGGGACACGCCCGTTAGCGCCTGGAGCAGGAACCAGTAGACGAGGACGAGCCACGCTCGCACCCTGACGATGAAGACGAAAACAAACATCCGTACTGGTACGCTTGGATACAACAACAAGAACGCGCCCAGAACCCCGGAAATCGCTCCCGACGCACCAACCGTTGGCACGGGCGACGCCCGATTGAACATGATGTGCGTGGCCGCCGCGATGAGACCACACAGGAGGTAAAAGACCAGAAAGCGCAGGCGGCCCATGCTGTCCTCGACGTTTCGGCCAAAGACAGCCAGATAGACCATGTTACCGAGGATGTGCATCCAGCCGCCGTGCAGGAACATGGAAATCAGCGGCGTGAACTTGTTGATCGGGTCGTTGTCGACCACGCAGGCGAGCCCCGGTCCTATCGGCACCGACTGCCCGAGTGGGGCGAGGTGCGTCAACTCACCGGGCACCATCCCGAGGTTGCAGACTGTCGCCGCCAGCTGCCGCGAGTCCATGCCGACGCCTTCGACGAAGATCCAGACGGCGAAATTCACGGCGATGATCAGGTACGTCATCACCGGGGTTCGAAGAGTTGGGAGGTCGTCGCCGAGTGGAATCACGCTGCCTCAGTTAGCAACGCGGCCGTGGAATCCTGCCAATATGACTGGTCTCCCGGGTATCGTGATTGCTACAGGATCCGCGTAGTCGACGGCCCGGGCTTGACCGATGCGACTCGCTCGTTTTTGACGGGTGGGGAGTGTGCGGGAACGGCTCGGGTCGCAGTTAAACGCTCAATTGGAAAATTCACGAGGGCGGCATGGCAGACAAGGTAATCGGCATCGATCTGGGGACGACGAACTCCGTCGTATCGGTCATGGAAGGCGGCGACCCCGTCGTGATCCCCAACGCCGAAGGTGGACGGACGACCCCATCGGTCGTCGGATTTACAAAGGACGGCGAGCGGCTGGTCGGTCAGATCGCGAAGCGGCAGGCAGTGACGAATCCGCAGAATACGATCTTTTCGATCAAGCGGTTCATGGGGCGCAAGCTGTCCGAGGTCCCCGAAGAGGTGAAGCGCGTCCCGTACAAAGTCGTCGCCGGTAACAACGGCATGGCGATGGTCGAGGTGCAGGGGAAGCGATATACGCCGCCAGAGATCTCGGCCATGATCCTGCAAAAAATGAAGCAGACGGCCGAAGACTATCTGGGCCACAAAGTCGAGAAGGCCGTGGTCACGGTGCCTGCGTACTTCAACGACTCACAACGGCAGGCAACGAAGGACGCTGGGAAGATCGCTGGGCTCGATGTGCTCCGCATCATCAACGAGCCCACCGCTGCGGCGTTGGCGTACGGCATGGACAAAAAGAAAGACGAGAAAGTCGCCGTCTTCGACTTGGGCGGCGGAACCTACGATATCTCTGTGCTCGAGCTGTATGACGTCGAGGGCTCTCGGCAGTTCGAGGTGAAGTCGACCAATGGTGACACTCACCTGGGCGGCGACGACCTCGATCAGCGCGTCATCGATTGGTTGGTCGCAGAGTTCAAGCGCGACCAGGGGATCGATCTGTCGAAGGATCCGATGGCTCTGCAGCGGCTCAAAGAGGCAGCAGAGAAGGCCAAGATGGAGTTGTCGAGCACGATGTCGACGGACATCAACCTCCCCTTCATCACCGCGGATCAGTCCGGGCCGAAGCACCTGAACTACACGTTGACGAGAGCCAAGTTTGAGCAGCTCGTCGACGACTTGATTCAGCGCACGATTCCGCCGATGGAGCAGGCGCTCAAGGACGCCGGCCTCAAGCCCGATCAGATCGACGAGGTGCTGCTGGTCGGCGGCTCGACGCGCATTCCAAAGGTGCAGGAGATCGTCAAGAAGTTCTTCGGCAAGGAGCCGAACAAGGGCGTAAACCCGGACGAAGTCGTCGCGATCGGCGCGGCGGTCCAGGGTGCGGTGTTGACTGGTGAGCAGAAGGACGTCCTACTGCTCGACGTGACGCCGCTGTCGTTGGGCATCGAGACATTGGGTGGTGTGACCACGGTTCTCATTCCGCGGAACACGACGATCCCAACCAAGAAGAGCGAAACGTTCTCGACCGCCGACGACAACCAGACGACAGTCGAGATCCACGTGCTGCAAGGCGAGCGCGAGCTGGCGGTCTACAACAAGACGATTGGCAAGTTCCAGCTCACCGGTATTCCGCCTGCACCTCGAGGGATGCCGCAGGTCGAGGTGACGTTCGACATCGACGCGAACGGAATCTTGCACGTCTCCGCGAAAGACAAAGCGACCAGCAAGGAGCAAAAGATCCGCATCGAAGCGTCGAGCGGTTTGTCCGAGAACGAGATCGACCGCATGGTCAAGGACGCGGAGAAGAACGCGAGCGAAGACAAGAAGCGCCGCGAGGAGATCGACACTCGGAACCGGCTCGACAGCATGACCTACGAGGTCGAGAAGAACTCGAAGGAGTGGTCGGACCGTCTGTCACCCGAGCTGAAGTCTCGTCTCGAAGGAGCAGTCGAGCGTGCTCGCAAAGCGCTCCGCGGCGACGACCAGGGCGAAATCCGGTCGGCGCAGGAAGAGTTGACGCGGGCCTACAGTGAGGCGGGACAGTCCCTGTATCAGCAGCAGGGGGCGGGGAGCACCCCAGGTGGGGGCCCGAGCGGACAACCCGGCGAGCCCGCGGGAGCCGGTGCGGGTGGCAAGGGTGGGAAGCCCGACGATGTCGTCGAGGCTGACTACGAGATCGTGGACGACAAGAAAAGTAGTTGAACTTGTGTAGGGGCGGCCTTTAGGCCGCCCGACTAAACGCCGCTGCGACTTAGGGCGTAAGCGCTAAAGGGCCGGTCACGGTGTACCGTGGCCGGCCCTTTGCCCGTCAATGATCTGATGTAGGCAACCCCTGTCGGCAGCGGCAGCGCCTAAATTGTTGTCGTTGGGCGTGCGGCAGCCCGATAGGACGTGGGAAGAAGCGAGGCGACGCCCACGACCGCGCGAAGCGGCGTCCCCGCAACCTGTTGGTCCGTATCTCGTTAAGATTGTTACGTACATCTCGGACACCTGGATGAGCCCTATGCCCTGGACACTGTCTCGCGCGCGTGTGGGAGCGGCCGTTGTCGCCGCGTTTTTCGGCGGCATGCTCGTGGCCTCCTCGCTCGACTTCACTCATCAAGGTTTTGCCCAGAGCTCCGGAGCCGTATCGAGGCCCGCGAAGCCCTCATCGCAGCAGATCAAGCCCCTGGCGGAGCAGAACAACGCCTTCGTCTCGATCGCAGAGCATGTCACACCCGCGGTCGTGTCGATCCAAACTGCGCGCGACCCGCGGCAATCCGAGGGCAGTCCGCGGAGCCGTGGTCGGATCCCACAGGGTCTCGAGGATTTCTTCAACCAGTTCCCGCCGCAGCGCCCCGAGCCAGAAGAGGCGAGCGGGTCCGGTTTCATCGTGACGACGGATGGCTACATCATGACGAACAACCACGTCGTCGTCGATGCAGATCGCGTGACCGTTGCACTCAAGGACCACCGCGTGTTCAAGGCGAAAGTCATTGGGCACGATCCAACAACCGATGTCGCGGTAATCAAGATCGATGCAACGGACCTGCCGACCGTCAACTTGGGTGATGACTCCCAGACGCGCGTGGGTGAGTGGGTGCTCGCCTTCGGCAACCCGCTGGGACTCGACTTCACCGTGACCGCCGGCATTGTGAGCGCGAAGGGCCGCGGCACGCATGAGCTGGTCGGGCTCATGCGCAACCCGTACGCGATCTCGGACTTCATTCAAACCGACGCGGCGATCAATCCCGGAAATTCTGGTGGGCCACTCGTGAACATCGAGGGCGAGGTCGTCGGTATCAACAGCGCGATCGCGAGTCCAACCGGCTACTACTCCGGCTACGGATTCGCGATTCCGATCACGCTCGCCAAGAGCGTGATGGATGACATCATCAAGTACGGCAAGGTTCGTCGCGCGGTGCTGGGCATCGCAATCAGCGACGTCGATCCAGATGACGCCGGCGCAGCTGGACTGAAGACCATCGAAGGCGTCAAGGTCAGCGGATTCACGCCAGGCGACGGATCCAGCCCTGCGGAAAAGGCGGGCATCGAGGCTGGCGATATCATCGTCGCGGCAGACGG
>JBPYEE010000844.1:0-13081 GCA_051985095.1 Vicinamibacterales bacterium
TGGTCCGGGAACTCCCAGCGGTTCCCGACCTGTCACCGCCGGGACGCGTCGGCGCGCCGCGACCTGCACCGGCACGGTGTGACACCACATTGGGCGCGACCGTCTTCAATGTGTACGATCAACAGAATGTCGCGTACCGCGATTACGAGGCCGTCGCCACGACGGCGACGGTCGACGATGTGCCGCTCATGCGGCGCACGTACGATGCATTTCATCAGGATCGCGTTTTAATCGCGTTTCTGCTCCCAACAACGTGCGGGTGTCCGCTAGGATCGATCTATGAAGTTTGCGCGCGTTCGCCAGTCCTGTTCTTCTGTGCTCCTCCTGTTTGCCAGCCTTTTGACTGCCCACGCGGTCGCAGCCGCTCAGCCGCCGGCCAGCGGGCGCGAGACGTCGGCGGAGTCGGTGGCGGCCTACGCCCTGTCCGACAAGATGCCTGTCGATCCCGAAGCCCTCGTCGGGACGCTGCCAAACGGCCTGCGCTTTTACGTGCGGGCGAACGGGAAGCCGGCGCATCGCGCCGAGTTGCGGTTGGTCGTGAAAGCCGGCTCGGTGCTCGAAGACAATGACCAGCAGGGGCTCGCGCATTTCGTCGAGCACATGGAGTTCGAAGGCACGCGGCACTTTCCGCGACAAAGCATCGTCGACTTCCTGTCCGCGCTCGGGTTGAGCATCGGACCAGACGCCAACGCGGCAACGAGCTACGACGACACGCAGTACACCTTGCGTGTACCGACCGATGTGCCCAACGTCCTCGATCGTGCGCTGCTCGTGCTCGAGGACTGGGCCCAGGGCGCGACCTTCGATCAGAGCGGGGTCGACCGCGAGCGCGCCATCGTTCTGGCGGAGTGGCGCATGCATCTGGGTGCCGCCGAACGCATCCAGGACAAGATTCTTCGCGCGCAGCTCGAGGGATCGCGGTATGCGGATCGGCTGCCCATCGGCAAGCCCGACATCATCGAGCATGCAACACGCGACCAGCTGATGCGCTTTTATCACGATTGGTATCGTCCGGATTTGATGGCGGTGATTGTGGTCGGCGACGTCGATCGCGAGGCCGTCGCCGCGCTGATCAGGTCGCATTTTTCCGCGCTGACCACGCCCTCGCCCGAACGGCCGCGGCCGGCGTTCGACGTGCCGGAGCATCCGGGGACGCGGTATGCGATTGTGAGCGACAAAGAGACGACCGCAACGGCCGTTCAGGTCAGCGATTTGCGCCCGGCGCGCAACCAGGGGTCGGTCGGTGGCTATCGCGAGATCATGCTGGATACGTTGTTTTCCTCCATGCTCGGCGACCGGCTCGACGAGCTTGCCCAGAGCGCCGCGCCCCCGTTTGTGAGGGCGGCGGCGGATCGCGAGCTGTTCCAGGCGCCGCGCACGAGAGACGAGGCGCAGATGCAAGCCATCGTCTCGAACGACAGCGTCTCGGGCGGTCTCGATGCACTCATGACCGAGCTGCAGCGCGTCGCCCGGTTCGGCTTCACCGCCAGCGAACTCGCCCGCGCGAAGCAGGCGATGATGGCCGGTTCTGAACGCGTGGTGACCGAGAGCCCGGATCGTGAATCCGAGAGCCGCGCCGACGAGTACACCCGCAATTTTCTCGAGGATGAAGCGCTGCCCACCATCTGGCAGGAGCTCGCGTTTCACCGGCGGTTCGTCCCGGGCATCACGCTTGCCGAGGTCGACGCGCTCACCAACGAGTGGTTTCCCGCCCAGAATCGGCTCATCGTCGTGGCGGCGCCCGAGGCGGCCGGCGTCGTGCTGCCGACCCCTGCGGAGCTGGCCGCCGTGGTGAACGCAGCCGCCGCCAAACGGCTGACTGCCTATGTGGACAACGCGGCCGGCGAAACCCTGATGGAGGCGCCGCCGCCGCGCGGCCGCATCGTCAAGACGGTCGAGCATCCGGAAGCCGGGATCACAGAGTGGACGCTGTCGAACGGCGCGACGGTGGTGTTGAAGCCGACGACGCTCAGGGAAGACCAGGTGCTCTTCCGCGCCTCGGCGCCAGGCGGCACCTCGCTCGCCTCGGATGCGGAGTTCATTCCGGCGCGCGTGGCAGGCACCGTTGTGTCGGCCGGTGGTGCCGGACGGTTCAGCGCCGTCGTGCTCGACAAGATCGTGTCGGGCAAAGCCGTCGCCGTCACCCCCTTCATCGACGAAACCCACCAGGGGATGCGCGGCGGGAGCACGCCCCAGGATCTCGAAACGATGTTCCAGCTGCTGTATCTCCGGTTCACCCAGCCGCGGGCGGATCCGACGGCGTTCGCGGCCGTCGCTTCGCAGGCGCGGGCGTTGCTCGCCAACCGGATGGCGAGCCCGGATGTGGTGTTCAACCAGCTGATTGACACCACGCTCAGCGGCAACAACCCGCGGCGCCAGCCGGAGACGCCGGCCACCGTCGACCAGTGGAACCTCGCGACCTCTTTTGCGTTCTACAAGGCGCGCTTCGCCGACGCGAGCAATTTCACATTCGTGTTCGTGGGCAGCTTCACCCCGGACGGCATCCGGCCGCTCGTCGAGGGCTATCTCGCCAGCCTGCCCGCGACGCACGCGCGCGAGACCTGGCGGGACCTCGGCATTGCGCGCCCGACCGGCGTCGTGGAAAAGACTGTTGAGAAGGGCATCGCCCCTAAGAGCGAAGTGGCCATTATCTTTTCCGGGCCCTTCGAGTACGACGACGTCAACCGGCTGGCGCTGCGGACGATGACCCTCACGCTCGAGTCGCGGCTGTTCGATGCGATCCGGCAGGAACTCGGCGGCACCTACAGCATCACGGCCTCGCCGGACACCGAGAAGATTCCGCGGCCCGAGTACGCGATCCGCATCGATTGGACGTGCGACCCGGCCCGCACGGCGGCGCTCGTGCGCCGCGTCTTCGACGAGGTCGCGTTCATCCGGGCGACGCCGTTGACGGCGAACCAGATGACGCTGATTCGCGAAAGCCTCCGGCGCGATTTCGAACGCAACAGCCAGGACAACAGCTATTTCCTCAACGAGATCGCCCGTCGGTACGAGAACGGCGACAGCGCGAACGTGGCGGCCGTGGCCGCCGTGCCGGAGCGCATCGCGGCGCTGTCAGCCGAGGCGATTCAACAGGCTGCCCGGACCTACCTCGATCCAGACCGATACGTCCAGGTGATCCTCATGCCGGAGACGAAGTAGCGGCGGCGCCGACGGTCCGCGCTTTGCTGTACCTCGTCCCCGGCGAGCCATGGACCCTCTCGATCCGCTGGACGCGCAAGAGGTGGTGATTGCGTACGCGCGGGTCCTCGAACGCGACCTCGCCGAAAACCGGCACCCTGCGCGCGTCGATACGTTGCCGTTCGCGCCATCGGTCATCAAGACGGCTATCCGAACGTCTGTCACGCAGCTCGAACAATCGGGTCAACTGACGGACGACTTGCGCGACTACTTCGAGACGGCGTACACCTGCCTCGCCGAATATCTCGATAGCGAACTCGTGACCCTGGTCACGACATATCGTCAGTCTGCGGAGGAGTTGGCTGCAGAGCCGATCGCGACGCGCGAGCGCACCGAGTCGCGCCCGTGGCGAACGTTGATCGAAAGCAGTGCGTTGGCTGGAGAGATTGCCCGGGCGACGACCGCTGAAGCCGAGAAGCTGCGGAGCGAGTTTCAGGGGTTTTTAAGCGCGTTATAACGGAATAGAGCCCCGGCCGGCGGCTCGTCGGTCGCCCGGCTGTTTGTCTGCGTTCACGACGGCCGCTGTAGTTCATTCATACCTCCAACCGCATTGATCGCGCGCGCTTCCGACGATCCGTCGACTTTTGGTGCCGGAATTCCGGCAGCGGCGTTGCACGGCTTCACACGGTCTCGCATGCCCGCTCGCCCAGCTCTTGAGATCCCAGGCACTCGATGGAGGTATGCATGGACGCGGCGATCCAGTCCGGCGCAGCTCGTCAAGACGACTCAACGCAATCGCACCTGCCCCTGAAAACCCGAACAGAAATCGAAAACGAAATCAAACGGCGTGTTGCGGAGGAGCGCCACCGACTCGAGAGCGCGACGGTGGCGCCGAGCGGCCGCCGCACGCACTTTCAGCGACCGGTCGAACGGCCCTTCACCGCGGCCGAACGGCAGGTCGTCACGATCCTGTTCGGCGGCCTCACGTGGAAGCACGAATGGTTGATTCGATCGGCCTTCGAGTCAGCCGGCTACAAAGTCGAGCTCCTGCCCACGCCCGACGTCGCCGGATTCCAGCTCGGCAAGGAGTTTGGCAACAACGGACAGTGCAACCCGACCTATTTCATGACGGGGCACCTGATCAAATTCCTGCAGGGCCTCGAAGCCAAGGGGCTGTCGCGCCAGGAGATCGTGGACAAGTACGTCTTCTTCACGGCCGGCTCGTGCGGTCCCTGCCGCTTCGGCATGTACGAAGCGGAGTACCGGCTCGCCGTCGAGAACGCCGGCTTCCGCGGCTTCCGCGTTCTGCTCTTCCAGCAGGATGACGGGATCGCAGCCGCGTCAGGCGAGGCCGGCCTCAAGTTCGGCGTCGATTTCGGCCTTGGCGCGTTCAACGCCCTGAACTTCGGGGACGTGCTGAACGACGTGTGCTGCCAGATTCGCCCCTACGAGGTGCAGACGGGTGAGACAGAACGCGTCTCGAAGGAGCTGATGACGCAGCTGTCGGCCGCGATCCGGAACCGCCGGATGTTCCACATCAGGGACCACGCCCCGGAGTGGCTCGCCCAGCGGATCGTCGCCAACCGAGTCGCCGAGCCTCTGACGCACACGATCGGCAAGATCGTCGATCACCTCTGGGGACCGCAGACGGCCAAGGCGCTCCGCACCGCGCGCGAACAGCTCGCGCAGATTGAGGTCGACCGGCTGCGCGTGAAACCGCTGGTCAAGGTGACCGGCGAGTTCTTCGCGCAGACGACCGAGGGCGACGGCAACTTTCACATGTTCCAGTTCCTCGAACGCGAAGGCGCGGAGATCAAGGTCGAGCCGATTGCCAACTGGATCATGTACCTGCTGTGGCAGGCCAAGGCGCACCATCGCGATCGCAAGTGGCTCGACATGGAGAAGCCGCCGGCGTGGGCGGTGCACCGCCGCGCGCTCGCAGAGCTCGCGTTTCACCGCAAGCAGTTGTTCTTCGGGGTCGGCGAAGCGTTCTACGGCCACCTGTATCGGCGCGTCATCAGCGGCCTCGGCGGAATCGGCCACGACCTGCTCGACATGCAGGAGCTCGCCCGCCTCGCACAGCCTTACTACCACCGGTTCGCCCGCGGCGGCGAAGGCCACCTCGAGGTCGCGAAGAACATCTACTACACCGTTCACAAGAAAGCACACATGGTGCTCAGCCTGAAGCCATTCGGCTGCATGCCGTCGACGCAATCGGACGGGACGCAGTCGGCGGTCATGAATCACTTCAAGGACATGATCTTTCTGCCGATTGAAACCTCCGGCGAAGGCGAGATCAACGCGCACAGCCGCGTGCAGATGGCCCTCGGCGAGGCCAAGGCCAAGGCCAAGCTCGAATTTCAGCAGGCGCTCGAATCGACCGGCAAGCGGCTCGACGACATCCAGGCGTACGTGGCCGATCATCCGGAGCTCCGACGGCCGTTCTACCAGGTGCCGCATGTCGAGGGCGTGACCGGGACGGCGGCAACCTTCGTTCGTCATGTCAGCGATCTGATGGACCGCCGACGCCCGTGGCTGGCGGCGGCCAGAGTCCGGCCCCCCGCTGGCGTCGCGCGTGATATCCGGCCCGCCGTGAGGTGACCGATGGCGCCGCAATTACTCGTCGGCATCGACGTCGGCTCGACCACGGTCAAGGCGGTGGCGGTGGACGCCGCAACCGATCAAATCGTCTGGTCCGACTACCAGCGGCACGAGACCAAGCAGCCCGAAAAAACGCTCGAATTCCTGGGGCGGCTCGAGGCGGATCTGGGCATCAGCGGCGACAACTGCCGCGTGTTCATCACCGGATCGGGCGGCAGCACGATCGCCGGGCTCATCGGCGCGAAGTTCGTGCAGGAGGTCACGGCCGTGTCGCTGGCGGTCGAGAAGCTTCATCCCGAAGTCCATTCGGTGATCGAGCTCGGTGGTCAGGACGCCAAGATCATCGTCTTCAAGCCCGACCCGGAGACCGGCCGGAAAAAGAAGATCCCGTCGATGAACGACAAATGCGCCGGCGGCACCGGCGCCGTGATCGACAAGATCAACGCGAAGCTGAAAATCCCGGCAGTCGAGCTCGGCAACCAGGGCTATGCCGGCATCAAGCTGCACAAGGTCGCCGGCAAGTGCGGCGTTTTTGCCGAGACCGACATCAACGGGCTGCAAAAGGAAGGGACCCCGTCCGACGAGCTGATGGCATCGCTTTTCGACGCGATCGTCCTGCAGAACCTGACCGTCCTCACCCGTGGCCACACGCTCAGACCGCACGTGCTGCTGCTCGGCGGGCCGAATACGTTCATCCGCGGGATGCGCGAGGCGTGGCAGCACAACATCCCGAAGATGTGGGCCGAGCGCGGGGTCGAGATTCCCGACGGCGAGACCCCCGAGACGCTGATCAAGACACCGGAGCACGCGCAGTACTTCGCCGCCCTCGGCGCCGTCCAGTTCGGCCGGGACGAGGAGGAGAGCGTCGGCCGGTACGCCGGCGCGCGCGCACTCGAGCACTACATCAACGTCGGGCGCCTCGAGGAAAAAGCCGCGGCCGGAGGCCGTGGGCTGAGCGCGTCGGTTGAAGAACTCGAGCTATTCAGGCGCCAGTACACGCCGACACGGTTCACGCCGATGGCATTTCGCGCCGGCGCGCCGGTGCGCGCCTTCGTCGGCCTCGACGGAGGCTCCACGTCGACCAAAGGCGTCCTGCTGTCGGAAGACGGCGAGGTGATGGCAAAGGCGTACCAGCTCTCGAAGGGCAATCCGATCCAGGACACAATCGACATCTTCGAGGAGCTGCGCGGAGCGGTCGAGTCGGCCGGCGCCACGCTCGAGATTCTCGGCGTCGGGACGACCGGGTACGCAAAGGATGTGCTGAGAGACGTCCTGGCCGCCGACGCTGCGCTCGTCGAAACCGTCGCGCATACCGAATCGGCCGTCAAGTACTACACGGACCCGCACGTCATCGTCGACGTGGGCGGCCAGGACATCAAGCTGATCGTCCTCAACGAGGGTCGTGTCAAGGATTTCAAGCTGAACACACAGTGTTCCGCCGGCAACGGGTACTTCCTGCAGTCGACGGCGGAAACCTTCGGCATTCCGGTGAAGGAATTCGCGGACCGCGCCTTCACGGCGACCGCCATGCCGATGTTCGGCTACGGCTGTGCGGTCTTCATGCAGTCCGATATCGTCAACTTTCAGCGACAGGGCTGGGCGCCGGAGGAGATCCTCGCCGGCCTGGCGGCCGTGCTGCCCAAGAACATCTTGCTGTACGTGGCTAGCATTCCGAACCTGGCGAAGCTCGGGACGAAGTTCGTCCTGCAGGGCGGCACCCAGCACAATCTCGCCGCGGTGAAGGCCGAGGTCGATTTCATCCGATCGAACTTCCGCGGGACCGATGTCGAGCCGGAGATCATCGTGCATCAGCACTGCGGTGAATCGGGGGCGATTGGCGCGGCCGTCGAGGCGCGGCGTCTGCACGCCCACGGTCACCAGACCCGGTTCATCGGCCTCGATGCGGTGCGCCGGATCACGTATCGCACGACGCGCAACGAATCGACGCGCTGCAACTTCTGCAAGAACAACTGCCTCCGAACCTTCATCGATATCAAGATGACGCCGCTCAGCCCGGCGGCCGGTCACCCGGACCCGGCCGGCGCGAGCCGTCAGGCGGCGGTCGCGCCGGTCGCGTTCATCTCGAAGGTGCCCAAGGCGGCCGATGAGCAGCGCCTGATCATCGCCACCTGCGAGAAGGGCAGCGTCGAGGACGTGAACGACATGCGCGGCATCAAAGCCGGTCTGGATGCCGTCAAGAAGGCCAACCCGAACTTCGTCGAGATCGCGGCCCGGGAGGTCTGGAATCCGCGGAAACCGGACCGCGTCGCCGATCCGGTTCCGTCCCGCGCCTGGACTCGCGCGGCGCGGACCCGCATCGAACGGATGCGGCGCCGCGAGACGCTGCGCATCGGGATGCCGCGCGTCCTCAACATGTACGTCTACGCGCCGTTTTTCAGCGCCTACTTCGAGTCGCTCGGGGTGTCGGGCGGGAACCTCGTGTACTCGGACTTCACGAGCGGCGATCTGTATCGCGAGGGCTCGGGCCGCGGCGCCATCGACCCCTGCTTCCCGGCGAAAGTCGGGATCGCGCACGTGCACAACCTGCTGTTCGCGAAACACGCCAAGAAGAAGCTCGACGCGATCTTCTTTCCGATGGTCGACACGCTGCACACGCCGCTCGTCAACCTGCAGGGATCGAACGCCTGCCCCACGGTGACCGTGACACCGGAAACGGTCAAAGCGGCGTTCACCAAAGAGGCGGACGTCTTTACCGAGCAGGGCGTCGTGTACCTGGATCCGCTGATCAATTTCGACGATCGGAAGCTGCTGGCGCAGCAGTTCCTCCAGGCGCTCGATCCGCTCCTCGGACTCTCGCCCGAGGAGAACGCCCGCGCGATCGACGTCGGGTTCCGCGAGCTGGAGCGATACGAATCGGACATTCGCCTGCGCGCCCGTACCGTCCTCGAGCAGATCGAACGCGAACACCGCGTCGGCATCGTCGTCCTCGCGCGGCCGTATCACCACGACCCCGGGTTGAACCACGAGATTCTCGAGGAATTCCAGAAGCTCGGCTATCCGGTGTTCTCGCAGAGCACCCTGCCGCTCGACGACGATCTGCTGGACCGGCTCTTCGGCGATGAGGTGCGGAGCGGCGCGATCTCGCATGCGCTCGAGATCCAGGACGTCTGGAAGAACAGCTATTCGGCGAGCACCAACCACAAGGTGTGGTCGGCGAAGTTCACGGCGCGCCACCCGAATCTCGTCGCGCTCGAGCTGTCATCGTTCAAGTGCGGCCACGATGCCCCGATCTACACGACGATCGAATCGATCATCGAGCGGTCGGGCACGCCCTACTTCTCGTTCAAGGACATCGACGAGAACAAGCCGACGGGCTCGATCAAGATCCGCGTGGAGACGATCCACTATTTCCTCAAACGGTACGTGGAGCGCATGAACGAGCCGGCGCGGAATGAGGAATTGGAGCGGCAGATCGCGGAGTACGAACAGACGTTGCGCGCGCAGCTGCTGCGCGAGCATCAGTTGGCCGAGCTGGCCGCGCGGCAACGCGCGGTCGCGACGACGAGGCGCTTTCTGCAGATGGCGGGTGCGCCTCCGGCGCTCGATTCGAACCGTTATAGCGCAGGCGCGTAGCCTGCGATGGACCTGTTATGCCGTCGTTTCCGCTCGAAGTTCGACTGACTGGCCAGTTCGGTTCGCCGCCGCCGCCGGGCCCGATCGTCAATGGCGAGAAACTGCCCGAGCCGGCGTTCCCGCAGCACCCCGAGTTTCTGACCGACGACGCATGGCCGGGCGACGGCGAGCGCCACTGGCCGGTGTCGAAGATCTGGCACGCGATGCGCGGCTGGGCCGTGCCGTTCGTCCAGTCGCGCGTTCTGCCAGGCGACTTCCACCCGCTCATCGCGTATCTCTTTACCGAGTACAAGTGCAACCTCGACTGCCACTATTGCTACTCGTTTGACAATCGGGTCAAAGGGATGAGCGAAGAGGTGGCGCGTGCCTCCATCGACTGGCTGCACGCGACGACCTGCCGGGTGCTCGCGCTGATGGGCGGCGAGGTGATTCTGCGGCCGCCGTTCGTGCACAAAGTCGTGTATTACGCGGCGAAGAAGGGCTTCTGGATTTACGTACCGACCAACGGCCGGCTGCTGAAGCCGCCGGTCATCGACCGCCTGGCTGATGCCGGCGTCGCCACATTCAATCTCGCTGTCGACGCCGTCGATGAGAAGCCGGGGTTGCCGAAAGCGCTGACGCCGATTCGGTCCTATTTCGAGTACCTCGTCAAGAAGCAGTACCGCTACGGCTACACGGTCTTCTTCAACATCAACATCTGTCGCAACAACCTCGACGACGTGAAGCGCCTGACGGAGATCGCCCACGAGCACAAGATCTCGACCGACTACCACATCAACGAGTCGCCGCTCATCGATCAGCCACATTTCAAGCACCTGACCGACGAGAACCCGACGTACTTCCGTCCCGACGACTACGAAAAAGTCGACGAGGTCGTCGACTGGCTGATCGCGAAGCAGCAGGCCGGCTACGGCATGCTGAACTCGGTTGAGCGGCTCGCCGAGATGAAACGCTTCGTCCGCGGCGCGCATCACGAGCCGTGGAACTGCCGCGCAGGCCAGAACACCCTGATCATCCGCGTCGATGGGACGCTGGCGCCCTGCTTCCCGATGTATTCAGCGACGCACGACTGGGGCGTCGTGGGTTCGCCGAAATTCGACCGGGCGCAGCTCGATGAAATGAAAGTCGGCTGCGAGCCCAACTGCTTCTCCACGCTCAACCACATCGTCGGCTGGTGTTACAACGACGGCCGCGTGATCCGATGGCTGGCCAAGCAGGCGCGGCACGGCTTCCAGGGCGTTCGCGGCAACCTCGAATGAGGCGTTATTTCTTGTTGTACTTCTCCATCATCTCCTTCATCATCTGTTCCGGCGTCTTCTTGGCCTTGATCATTTCCTGCACCATTTCGGTCGACGGCGGCACGATGTGGTTCGCGCGGAGGTAGCCGACGACGTTGCCGTAGATTTCGTTGTTGTGCACCGTCGTATGCAGGAACGACGCGACCATCTGCGGCGACGACAGGATCTTCTGGTCGTCGAGCTTGGCAAACGTCGCGTCGCAGTAGTCGAACGATTCCTTCAAATTCTTGACGATCTCCGCCTTGCGCTTGAGCAGGTCGGTTTTCGCCTTCGGCATCGGGTTCGGTTCGCCGGCAAGAGTCGAGCAGTCGAGGTAGTTGCGTTCCGTCGAATGGTTGATCCACTGGCCGAACTCCATCTGCTCGGGCGCCAGTTTGAACGTGTACTTGTCCTCGGGCATGACGTCTGCCGCACCCTGCAGAAAGAGACGGACCGGCATGTAGTACCGCTGGATGTTCGTGGTCTTCAGGTTGTCTTGCGCGTGGACCGGAGCCGCGGCGAGGCAAGCCAGGAGCGCGAACGTGGTCTTCATCAGAAAATCCTCCGTCACGAATCTACGTCGAGGGTCGGCCGCCGGCAAGCGCAAAGCTGTGGTCGACCGCTCGGAGCGTGACGCCACGCCGCGCCGCGGGCGCCGCATCGCCCTCGTGACGGGCGCAAACCGAGGAATCGGCCTCGAGGTGTGCCGGCAGCTTGCCCGGCAGCAGGTTCAAGTCGTGCTGACGGCACGCCGTGCCGGGAGCGCCGAAGAAGCGGCAGCGGCGCTGCGTCAGGACGGACTCGAGGTCGTCGCCGCCGCGCTGGACGTCGCCGATGAACGCAGCGTGCACGCCTGCGCCGCCGATGTGGCGTCTCGGGTCGGCCGAGTCGACGTGCTCGTCAACAACGCCGCCATCCTCCTTGCCGAACAGGAGGGCATCCTCGAGACGCCGGTGGAGGTGCTCCGCCAGACGGTGGAGACCAACGTGTGGGGCGTCCTCTCTGTCTGCCAGGCGTTTCTCCCGTCGATGGTCGCGGCCCGGTACGGGCGAGTCGTGAACGTGTCGTCCACGGCCGGGCAACTCTCTTCGATGGCGACGTACGCTCCCGCGTACTCGATTTCCAAAGCGGCGTTGAACGCGCTGACGATTCAGCTGGCGGCCGCTGTCAAAGGCACCGGCGTGCTGGTGAATTGCGTCAGTCCGGGATGGGTCCGGACCCGGATGGGCGGACCGGCCGCGCCGCGATCGGTCGAGCAGGGCGCGGAAACCATCGTGTGGGCCGCGACGTTGCCGGCCAATGGTCCGACCGGCAAGTTCTTCGGCGATCGGCGCCAGATCGACTGGTAGCGGGTGTCGCCGATCAGTCCCGCGGGCCGCCACCGGGCCGCTGCAGAATCCACACGCGAACCGCCCGGCGGCCGAACCGCACTGCCTCGGCGCAGTCGCTGATGAACACGTCGAGGCGCCGTCCCTCGACCTTCGCGCCGGTATCCATCACGGTGTACACGCCGTCGCGGGTTCCCGTCTCTTCGATCCGGATGCGCGTCCCAAGCGCCAGCACCGCGGGATCCGCCGCAACAAACCCCTCGCGAACCTCGACGCCCGCCGCCGTGCGGGTGCCGCGGCAGTACGCCGTCGCGAGAAATGTCAACGCCTGCGACGCGGGCGGTGGTGCGGGGGCGGTGACGGGCGGCCGACGAGGCGCACACGCCCCCGCCGCCAGCAGGAGCATGGCAATCGTCGCGAACCGCGCCGCCACCTGACCCGGCATCCCGTCGTGGCCCTCCACAGGCCGCCCGAGAACCTTCAATCCGCGTGCCGGCCATGACCGGGCCGTTACTTGTTGTCGAACTGCATCGCCTGGCGCAGTTCGTCGCTGGCCAGGCTCAGCGCGTCGATCGCCTTTTGCTTGTGGCCGCCGAAGTCCTTCGGCGCCTGCTGCAGACGGCCTTTGATGTTGGTGATCTGATCGATAGCCCGTTCGAGGACGGGGTGCGGTTCCCGCTTGTTCTGCGCGTCGGCGGTCCAGGCGCCGAACGAGAACGCGGCGGTCATGCCAAGCACGATCAAAGCGCGTCGAATCATTCCGATCTCCTTGCAGGTTATGGAAACGGTTCTGTTCGTGGAGCTGTCGTCGCGTGAAGAAACGCTGGAGGCGACGAGAGCAGATAGTGAACGCCCTCGGCCAGCGTGAGACCCAACAGCGTGATGGCCAGCGCGACGATCCGATCCGCCGTCGTCACTGCCGGTCGCGTTCGGTTGGAAGGCATATGGAATCGAGATCGAAGGAGTACGCACGCCACAGGCAGACGGGTGGTGACGGTCGGCCGGACCTGACCGTCACCACGACACGACTACCTCGCTTTGCGGGTGTTGTGCCGATCGCGGTAGATCTGGCGGCTGGTCTGATTCAATTCGCGGTTCAACTGGCGGCGTTCCCCTCTGGTCAGCCTGCCATCGTTCGCC
>JBPYEE010000845.1:0-21568 GCA_051985095.1 Vicinamibacterales bacterium
GCGCTCGCCTCTATTGGGAGTATTGGGGCAAAGGGTCGTATTTCAACGCCAAGGGCGTCTCCATCCCGGTTGCCGTGAGCGTGTTCCCTGACGAACTCTATCCCGCTCCACAGAGCTGGACGGAGCGAGCCTATCCCAAACTGATGTACTTCAAGAAGCACAACAAGGGCGGGCACTTCGCGGCGTGGGAACAGCCACAACTCTTGTCTGAAGACCTGCGCGCAGGCTTCAGGTCGCTGCGGTAGGGTTCTTCACAAGAAAGGAGGAAATGTGCCATGCCTGACCCTTCGCAGTTCAACACCGACCGCACCCATCCGGGCCGGTGGACGATCACCTTCAGCAACCCGCCGATCAACATGTTTGTTCCCACAACGATCGTCGAATTGGGAGCGCTGATGACGGACCTCGAGGCGGACCCGTCGGTCAAGGTCGTCGTGTTCCAGTCGGCGAATCCCGATTTTTTTGTCGCCCATCTCGACGTAACCAAGGCAGCTGAACGGCCAGGGGTGCTGGGCCTTTGGCGCGAATTTGTACTGCGGCTCTCCTCCATGCCAGTCGTGAGCATCGCCAAGATTCGTGGCCGCACGCGCGGCATCGGCAACGAGTTCGGGCTGGCCTGCGACATGCGCTTCGCGAGCCGGCAAACTGCTCTATTCGGCAACCCGGAGATCGGCGTCGGACTGGTGCCGGGCGGCGGCGCGCTGGAATGGCTCCCGCGTGTGGTCGGCCGGTCGCGGGCACTCGAGATCGTGCTGAGCGGCGACGATTTCGACGCTGATATCGCCGAGCGGTATGGCTGGGTGAACCGCACGGTGGACGATGGCGACCTCGACTCGGTTGTCGATACGCTCGCCCGGCGTCTTGCCTCGTTCGACCGTGAAACGCTCGCCGCGGCGAAGGCCCAGCTCAATCGGTTCGGGACACCGACAACTACCGAGCTTCAATCGAGCAACGACATGTTTTTCTCAACTCTGGCCATGCCCGATGCGCAGGCGCGCCGCGCCAAGGTCCGGAGTATTGGTTACGGTATCCGGAGCGACTTCGAATTGAACTTCGGCCGGTACCTCCCTACGCTCGGGCGGACGGACGACGGCGACACTCATTCCCAGCGCGACTGATCGTCGCCCAGGCGGTCGAGCTTCTGCTCAATCGCGGCCGTCTGGCGCTCGACGGCTTCTGGTTTCCTTTTCACGCCCGACGTGAGCCGATCCCACGTGCCTGAATGACCCGTTCCTTCACGAGCCGCATACAGCTGGTGTTGGCCGCAACCGCGCGAGTTCGTCCGCGTTCAGTCCTTCGAGCTTCCCCTTGCTGATGTTGATGGCATCCGGTCGAGGCTAATCTGCTTAGGAGATGGCGGTGGTGGCGAAGGCCCGGATCGCCCGCTGCGGCGAGCACGTCCGTAGCACAGTTCTGATTTCTGTGCTACTGTACGCTCATGAAGGCATACGTACACGCTCGGCTTGATCCTGAAGACCGCGCTCGACTGGATGAGCTGAAGCGGGTGACGGGCGAGACTGAGACTGCGCTCGTAAAGCGAGGTCTGCGCATCGTTCACGAACGTGAGGTCAAGTCCAGGCGGACACCGACCGCTCTGCAGATAGCGGGGAAACTGGTGGGCAAATATCGCGGCCCATCGGATCTCTCCACCAACAAAAAGTACCTCGATGATCTTGGCCAATGAACACCGCGGGCGCGTTGCTGGACACAGGGCCGTTAGTGGCCTTGCTGTCGCGCACTGACGCGAATCACGAATGTGCCAAAGCAGTATTCGGCGCATATGCTGCGCCGTTCCGGACATGCGAACCGGTGCTTGTCGAAGCCGCCCATCTGCTGTCCAAGGACAATCCCGGCGGGCCGGCCGATATCGTGAGGCTCGGCACGGCGGGATTGTTCGAAGTCGCGCTTCGGCTGAACGAGCACTGGGCAGCGATTGAGCGGGTATTACGAAAGTACGTCGATATACGTGCGTCACTCGCCGATGCCTGTCTCATTCGGTGCGCCGAGGTGTACAACGAATCCCGAATTCTAACGTTCGACGATGACTTCAGGGTGTATCGTTGGAGTGGAAGAAAGGCTTTCGAGATCGTCGCCTGAACCCCGCCTTGGGCGCAGCAGCGCAAGCCTGAGGGGCATCACGCTCGCCTGACCGCATCCACGCGGCGCAGCCAGCTTGACAGTTGGTTCGAACTCGCCCAAGTCTGGTCCACCACTTAACTTGCTCCAGCAAAATCGGTCAGCCGAATCCCCTCCTCGTTTCAGTATTTCTCCACGACCCGGCGCGACACCACCGGACTCGAGCAGTCGAATACGATCGATCGCCGCGGTACTCAGATGCATGTACCGCTGCGTCGTCACGAGATCCTGGTGCTCCACGAGCTCCTGAATCGCCCGTGTGGGTGCGCCGCACATCGCGAGTCGGGAGCAGAAACGAGTGACGAAGCCCGTGGACTCCGCTCGTCGTCAACTGCGCTCGCCGAACGCTTCGACGCACGGCGCCGGCGACCATGTTGCGTGTCGCCGACACGCGCGCCGAAAATGTCGTTTTGAAGTGGTTGCGCATATGACTATTTCTAGTCATAATGGAGTCATGAAGCAAGTGCGCATCGCGGAGCTCAAAGCGCGACTGAGCGAATATCTTCGCATGGTCCGCAGAGGCGAGAGCGTTGCCGTACTCGACCGCGACACGCCCATTGCGCAGCTCGTGCCGCTTCGGAACCGAGTGGCGCTGCAGGTGCGGAAGCGGCCCGCAACCGCTCCTCCGCCGAATCGCGTGCGGCTCCCCAAACCAGCCAAGCTGGCGGTGGACGTCGTGGATCTCCTGCTCGAAGAGCGCCAAGCGCACCGGTGACCGCGTACGTAGATGCCTCGGTGCTGCTGCGCCTCGCGCTCGGGCAGGCCAATGCGCTCCACGATTGGCGGCGCATCGAACACGGCGTCTCGAGTGCCCTGGTTATGACCGAGAGCCTGCGCACGCTCGACCGGTTGCGTCTCCGGGCGCACCTCGGCGATCGCGAGCTCTCGACACGCCGATCAGCAATCCTGGCGCTGATCGAATCCCTCGACCTCGTCGACGTCGACGTGACGGTCATCAATCGAGCGGCCCAGCCGATGCCGACCGAACTCGGCACGCTTGACGCGATTCATCTCGCCACGGCGCTGCTCTGGAACGAGATGACGGGGATCCGCCTGGTCATGGCCACCCACGACACGGCGCTCGGCTTGGCCGCTGAGGCGCACGGCCTTACCGTGATCGGCACCAAGTAGCGCGGTAGGGCCGCGCTCACGCCGAGGTGCGTCCGGCCGGGTACGGGACCGCCTCGCGACCGGGCGACCTTTCGGATCTAACGCGTCTGCAAAAGAGGCGCAGTGCAAACCTGTTGTCGAATTGTGCGACGCTGGTTGCCACCACCGCGGTCGATCTGAGAGGTCTCGTGTGGACGAGGCGGCATGCTGGTCCGCTGGCAGGTTGTTGATTGAATGCGGCCTTCTCGCCAGAACACTCGCACCTTCAACGCTTTCAAAAAATCGCGCTAATGGATTTCGTCTCCCGTCCACCAATGAGCCGGTTCTACGCACACGACTTCGCCGTTTCAGAGTTCCGTCTCGGGACAGTCTCCCGGCCCGACCATCGATTTCGGCCCGTCGAGCAATCGAATCGCGCCCTCAATCGCAGCCGGGCTCAAATGCATGTACCGCTGCGTCGCCGCGAGGTCCTGATGGCCAGCGAGCTCCTGGGATCCACCGACGGCGCTGGCCGTTGCGGCGCCGACCACCAGCTTGCTCGCGGTTCGGCGCTTCCCTCCTGCGAAATCCTTCCTTTGGTCGATTCCGCGTTAGCTGCTGTTCCCAGAGCGCGCCAACTGAACGCTGCACGCACAGCTGGCGCGTCCTGAAATCGACATCGCCCCATTCGAGCACAATGATTTCGCCGCACCGCAGGCCGCCCTTGCGCCCAGGAGCGCGATCGGATAGCTGTTCGCGTTGGTCCTCCGCGCCGCGTCGAGGCGCCGCCCGTATTCGTCGACCAGCGGCGGGGTCAGCCCGTATTGTTGGACATCGGTCATCGTGGACAACTAATCTATCCAGGAGTTCAGGAATCCTTCGATGTCGACGCCGATTCCCTCGCCGACCACAACGACGCTCGCGACGCGCGTCCTGATCATCGAGGATGAATCGAAAGTCGCGATGGCCTTGAAGAGCGGGCTCGAAGGCGAAGGGTATCAGGTCGACGTCGAAACGTCGGGTGAGGCCGCGTTCTTTCGGGTCAGCACGGAGCCCTTCGAGTTGATCTTGCTGGACCTGACGCTGCCGGGACGCGATGGCTTGGCGATGTTGAAGGCCATGCGAATGCGCGGCCTGAATGCCCCAGTCCTCATCATCACGGCGCGAGACACCCTGGCGGACCGCGTGCTCGGCTTGAACAGCGGCGCCGACGACTATCTCGTCAAGCCGTTTGCGCTCGAAGAAGTTCTCGCACGCGCCCGCGCGTTGCTCCGCCGCCCGCGTGCCGCCGAAACCGTGCGACTGTCGGTGCTCGATCTGGAGATCGATCTCCTCGCTCGACGGGTCTCACGTGGCGGCACGCAGATTGATCTCACCGTTCGCGAGTTCGAGCTGCTCGAGTACCTGATGCGGCACGAAGGCCGCGTTGTATCGCGCGGCATGCTGGCGCGTGATGTTTGGAACCACGCGGCGCGCAGCACGACGCTTGACAATCTGGTCGACGTGCATATCGCGCGGCTCAGGCGAAAGATCGACGTCAATCACCGCACCAAGTTGATTCATACGATCCGCAGCATCGGTTTTATGTTGCGCGAGGGCGAGCCGTGACGCCCGGACTTCGCGCTCGTGGCGTGCGCTTGTCCTTGACCATTTGGTACACGGGCGCGGTGCTCGTCGTCTTGACCTCGTACGCGCTTGTGGTGTTCGTCTTCGTGAGCCGCAATCTGTCGCGCGCCCTCGATGATCAACTTCGCGCTGATTTTCAATGGGCTGCGTCAATGGCCGATCTGCAGTCCGACGGCACACTGAAATGGTTCGACCAGGACGTGGATGGCGACGCCGCCAGTCCGTGGCTGCGGGTCTCGAGCGACGGCCGTCTGATCTTCCGGACGGCCGTTGCCGAGCGTAACGACCTGCCGATGGCCGATCGGTTGATCGATCACCCGGACGGGCAGATCGTCGCCGTGACGACCTCTCGGTCGACGGCGCGGATCCTGACCGGCCGCTCGAACATCTACAGCAAGAGCGTCATCCTTCAGGTCGCGCGCTCGGAAGCCCCGATGCGTACGCAGCTCACCGAGCTTGCCCTGCTGTTGGGGTTGGGGCTTCCCCTGGGTGTCGCGATGGCGGGGGCTGGTGGATATCTCCTGGCGCGCAAGGCCCTCGCTCCGGTCCAACGAATGGCGAACTCTGCGGCGGTGATCACGGCCGAAAAACTCAGCGACCGGTTGCCTGTCGCCAACCCCCACGACGAGCTCGGCCACCTCGCGACGGTCTTCAATGAGACGCTGGGGCGCCTGGAGTCCTCCTTCAGCCAGATGCAGCAATTCACCGCCGACGTCTCCCACGAGCTCCGCACACCGTTGACCGCCGTCAAGCTTGTCGGGGAAGTCGGGCTGCGCGATGCCCGGGACCTCGACTCGTCTCGACGGGTCATCGGCAGCATGTTGGAAGACGTCGATCGCCTCTGCACGCTCGTGGATCGGCTCCTCACGTTGTCGCGCGCACGGGCGGGTGAGAAGGCCCTCTCACGAGAACCCATCGATCTCGCAACTCTTGTCGACGAGGTCGTGAGGGAGCTCGACGTGCTGGCGGAAGAAAAAGGACAGGAGTTGACGTTCGAGGCACCAGACTGCCCCACGCCGACCCTGTCCGACGCGAGCCTGTTACGTCAAGCCGTGACCAACGTGATCGATAACGCCATCAAATACACCCCCGGCGGCGGTGCCATCCGCGTGCTGGTCTCAGGAAGCGGCGACGACGCCGTGCTGGAGGTTCGCGATACCGGCCCCGGCATTCCAAGCCACATGCATGCGCGAATCTTCGATCGTTTCTGCCGTGCGGATCAGCGGCTGCCGTGGCATGAAGGCCGGGGCTCGGGGCTCGGCCTCGCCATCGCGAAATGGGCGGTCGAAGCCAACGGCGGGACGATTCGCGCAACATCTTCGCCGGACGGCAGCGCATTTCGCATCACACTGCCACTGGCTCGTGAACTGCACCGGCCCAGGGCTCGTCCCGCACACAACGCCCGCGCTCGATCGTCTGTCATCGAATCGGCTGAAATCGTGACGAATCCGCGCCTCGCAGTCCACGCCGCAAAGGGGACGGCGTCATGAAACACCGGGCGCTGGCACTGGCTGGGTGGCTCACGCTTGTCTGCCTCGCGCCGATCTCGGCACACCATCCGTTGAGCGACTACAATCTCGAGAAGACTCGGATCCTCGATGGCACCCTGGTCGAGTTTCATCTCGCCAACCCGCACTCCCTGCTGTACCTCGACGTTCCCGATCAGACGGGTCCATCGCAGCGGTGGACGATCGAGTGGGCGCCCGCGCTCCTGTTGAAGAGGCAAGGCGTCACCATCAGCACGCTCGCTGAAGGCGACCACCTGGTGGTGACAGGGTTCGCCGCCCGCAATCCGGCCGACCGTCGGGTCCGATTGCGCACGGTTCGGCGGCCCCGTGACGGCTGGACCTGGCGGGGAGGGTTCAATTGAACGGCTGATTCGCCGGTGCGCCAAGGACGGCGCGCGCGGTGCGAACTCGGGGAGAGCCCTGATCAGTCTCCGTCCATGCCAAGAGCAGCTCGTTCCCACTTCGAATGAGCCGCGGCACTCCGCTCACTTGACCAGCGCCGATTCCCGCCACGGTCACAGCCGCAGAGCGAACACCGCTCGGGTGGACCTGGCGCACCTCGAGCGATGAATGCTGGCCCGCGAATTCCACCCAGGAGACGGCTGCCGAGCCATTTTCCAATAGGGCAATCCCCAATTTTCCGCGGGACGAAACCTCATCGATGCGGACCGGCTGTCCGAACGTCTGGCCCGCGTCGTGAGAAAACGCGGCAAATGCACGACCTTCGCCGTTTTGAACCGTGAACCAGGCAACCGCGGCATCACGTTCATGTGCACTGAGCGCCGGGCCGTTGATCGGGCACGCCTCGATTCGCCACCCATCGTCATGAACAGCTGCCGGTGGGTTCCAGCGGCCGTTTGTGAGGCGCGCCACGTAGATGTCGCGGACTTCCATCTCGCTCCGGCCGCGGTATGCGACCAGGACCCCTTCGGAGGTGACCGCAGCGGCGGTCGAACAGCACTCGCACACGCGCGGAGCGATCAGCGTCTCGCGCTGCTGCTTCCGATCGACACCATACACAGTCGCGCGCAAGCCCATGTTCCCCGCTTCCGCCGACCCCTCCGGCGCTTCCGGGTTGGTCCGGCGTCCATCGAGCCAGACGATCCCCAAGCCGCCCCCTGTCGCCTGGAACATCGAGACAAAGCCGTGCTCGGTCTTGGTGCCATCGTGATGCGGGCTGGTCGGCGGGGACCACGTCAGGCCACCATCCTTGGACCACGCGAGCCTCACGTCGTAGGCGTCGGGGTTCCCGCCGCCTTCGCGCAGCCAGTGCGCGACCAGCGTCCCGTTCGCGAGCGCCCGCACCGAGGGCACATCGTCGGAATTGACGAACAGATTGGGGGCGGACGCAACAACGCGTGCGTCAGACCACCCCGACGCCGTGCGCTCCGCGAACTTCACCGTTGCGCGAGCGGCAGTGCGCTCGATCCAGCTCAGGATCGTTCGCCCGCTTTGGGACGTCAGCTGCGGCTCGGCGCTGTTGGCGCCGGCCGGCGACGACAGCGCCTCGATGGTCATCGCCCGTTCCTGGCCCGCGAGAGACACGGTCCCCGTTCGCATGAGGAGGACGGCCACACAGATGAGCGTGAGCATGCACGCGACGTGGACGGGAACCTTCCTCATGATGATGAGCCCCTAAAAGGAGACCTTCACGCCGAGCTGCATGAATCGCGGATTCGCCGCCTGTTCGATATGGCCAAAGTCCGGACTCGCGATATTGCCATTGACCGCGCTCGGACCATAGAACTGGGGATGATTGAATACGTTGAAAGCCTCCAGGCGCAGCTGCAAGGTTCTCGAGCCTCCAAACGGCACGCTCTTGAGAATCGCCATGTCGAAATTCGCGATGCCGGGACCGTAGAAGAACCGCCGCGGCGCGTTGCCCAGTTGACCGAGCGCAGGCAGACTGAAGCACGCGGCGTTGAATGCCGGACCGTTTGCGGGATTGGAGTTGAGATTGAGCGGGCACCCGGAGGTGTAGTTCGGCGTGTCGAGCAGATAGTTGTTGACGCCGTTGCCGAAGGTGCCCAGAAGTGACGTATCCGCGGGATTGTACAGCGTCACAGGAAATCCGCTGCTGAAGCGCGTCGTGCCAGACCACTGCCACCCGTCGGTCAGCCAGGAGCGCTGCTTCACCAAACGCGCGATCGGCAGATCAACGTTGTAGCTGAGCACGAAATTGTGTCGCATATCGTAGGCCGACGGCGCGAGCGACGCATTGATATCGAAGGGATTGACCTGCTCGCCAAGGTTCGACGAGACGTCCATCGACTTGCTCAGAGTGTAGCCGGCTCGGATGTTGGCAGGGCCATGCGTGAACTTGAAGTTCACCTCCAAGGCGTTTGATCTCGAGAAACCGATCGACTGTTGCTTGGTCACCGATCCGAAGTCTGAGCCGAGCGTCGTTCGCGTGCTGGTGATCGTCTGGCCAGATGCAGTCACGTACACGCCGTTCTCACCAAAAGGCCCACATGTCGGGCTTCCAGGCAGGACCTCTCCCGGTTCACTGACGCTCAGACAGAGCGCCGCGTTGCCAGGGTTCGTCTGGGTCAAAACGAGGAGCTGGTGTCCGCGCGTTCCGACGTAGCTCGCCGTCACTACCATGTTGGGGATGAGCTCGCGTTCCACTGAAATCATCACGTTGTCCGAGTAAGCCGGCCGGACGTCGGTCCCGAAATACGGGTCGGCATTGACCGGCACGTACGGCGCAAAGTCAACGGTCGTCACAGGATGGCTGGCCGACGCATTCAAAGGAACGGGAGCCAACGGATAGCGTTGGCCGTTGTCCACACCGTTGGCTGCTGTGACGAACGGCGTCGCGAACAATGGCGGTGCGGGGCTTTGGTAGTTGTAGCCGAACGGTGGCACGCCGTACATGATCCCCGCCGACAGCCCCTGGAACCCCGTATAGAAGCGGCCGAAGCTGGCGCGTACACTTGTCCGCTCGCTCGGCGTATACGCGGCGCCGACCCTGGGACCAAAATTGAACAATCGGGCTGGCGAGAGCCCGCGCGCGACGCCGGGATCACCGGGAAAAACGAGCCCGGGCGGCGCTGTGGGATAGACCACCGACCGCTGGCCGGGGACGATCGTCTGCAGCTGATTGTTCTCCTCGTACCAGGGTGTCATCAGGTCCCAACGCATGCCGAAGTTGATCGTCAGATTCGCACGGGCCCGCCAGCTGTCCTGCACGAACACGGCGCCGTACGGATCCCGCAGGTGAAAGATCCCACCGGAGCTTTGCAGGTAGCTGCTCGGAATGCCGAGCAGGAAGTCCGCAAAGTCCGACCCGGTTTCCGTACCGGCAAACGTGAAGGTGCCGTTGAACGTGGCATTGGGCTGCAGACGCACCTGTGCAAAATCGAACTGGCCGCCCATCTTCACCGTGTGTGACCCGATGACCCTCGACAGGCTGTCGCTCACGTCAAAGGTATCGCCGGTCTGGTTGACACCAGTAATGGTGACGCCCATGGTGAAGGTATTGAAGACACTGTTCTCCACGCCGACCAACTGAGGCGCCAAGGGGACGATGCCCGGCGTGCCAGGACCCGTCACGAATCCCTGTGACGCGAGCCCGACACCCAGACCGCCATTGGGCGTGCCCACGGTGTTGGCATTGTGCGTGTAGCTGGCGTGAACGCTGTTGACCGTGGTATCGCTGAACGCCTTCTGGGCGCTGAAGGACCACAGCTGCGCGCGCCCGAGTGTGAGCGCGTCAAACCCGGGCACCGTCGCCCCCCCTTGAAGCGTGGGATACGGATTGTCGAGGCGGTAGTCGTCGACGAAGTAGTACCCGGTCAGGAGACCCAGCGCGGTGTTCCCGTCCACTCGGAAGGCGCCCTTGTTGTCCTGGACCGTTTGCGGGTAAGCGCCGGTCGAAAATCTGTCCGTCCCCGCATTGGGGCTCGGGATGTACGTCAGCAACTGCTGCGCGGGAGCGGACCACGCGCGCTGTGGAATCACCCCATTCGGCAGCACGCATTGCGACGAGGTCACGCATCCCGCCGCGTAATAGGGTTCGCCAGGAAACACCGGATAGCCCAGCCGCTGCGCCAGGCTGTCGGCCCAGGACGATCCGTTGACTGTTCCCGTCAGCTGGTTGGTGATGTTACCGAGGTTGCCGCTACGCTCGGCCATCGACGGCACAGAAATCAACCCGGTCTCGATCCCTTGGGAAGTGTCGGTGTACTGGTAGTCAAGAAAGGCAAACACTTTGTTTTTCTTGATGGGGCCGCCAAGTGTGCCGCCCGGCTGATTCTGGGAGAACGTCGCGCGGTCGGGTGAAAAGTAGTTGCGCGCGTCCAGCGCGGTGTTGCGAAAGAACTCGAACGCATTCCCGTGAACGCTGTTGCTGCCGGCCTTCGTGACAACGTTCACGATCCCGCCGTTGTAGTTGCCGTATTCAGGATCGAAGTTACTGGTCAGGACGCGGAATTCCTCGATCGAGTCGAGGTTGGGCACGACGGCGGTTCCACCGTTCATCCGCTCTTGCACATCGCTGCCATTGACGAAAAACCCGTTCGCCGTCTCCCGTTGACCGTTCACCGACACGTTGCCCGGATTCAACTGACCGGACGGGGCGATGGCGCCGGTGACCCCGGCCATGATGACCGATTGTGAGGTCAGGCTTGTGACTGGAATCACGCCAGGCTGGATCGATAGGAGGTCCGTGTAGCTTCGCCCGTTGAGCGACAGCGTCGTCATCGTCGGCGCCGAAACCAGCTCGCCCAGCTGCGTCGACGCCGTATCGACTTGCACGGCCGATGCTGACACCGTGACGGTCTCGTTTTGCCCGCCCAGCTCGAGGGCGGCATTCTGCTGCACGACGCTGTCCGCATCAACGGCGATGCCCGTCCGGTTCAGCGGCTTGAATCCGTCAAGATTGAACGCGAGGTCGTAGCGGCCGACCGGGAGTTTTGGAAACGAGAATGAGCCTTGCCCGTTCGTGGTCGTGTCGAACCTGGTGCCGTTGATCGTGTTCGTGGCCGTCACGCTGACACCCGGGATGACGGCGCCGGTTTGGTCTTTGACCGTTCCGGACACGCTCCCGCCGACCTGCGCATGGGCGAGGCTGGATGTGACCAGCACGATCAGGAACGCGAGCCCGATCATCGGCCCTATGCAGAGCCGCCCTTGGCGTGTAGTTGGGGTTTCCGTTCTCACGGGCGCGTGCAGCGCCGAGTCTCCGCGATCGATACGTGTCGGAACGCTGAAGACTTTCTGAATTTTTCGTCAGAAAAGAGCAACTGCTCCAAACAGGCCCAGAATGTGTCTGGACAGCCGTAACGCTGAATACTCAACCGCAGGGTCACGATGATGCATTCAAAAACGCTCACAGGCGCCCTCGGCCTGCTCATGGCCTGTGCGGTCGCGGCCGCATGTTCGCGCTCCTCTGGAGCCTCAGCATCCGCTCGGGAGCCGACGCTGTGGGGTGACCTCAAACCGGTCGTCTCGGTGAAGGAATTGATGCACGACATGCTCGATCCAATTTCGGACAACGTCTTCGACGCAGTCAAGGTCGTGCAGACCAAGCAAGGGATCGTCGAGACCGTGCCGAAGACCGATGAGGACTGGGAAAAAATCAGAATCGGCGGAGTCGGTCTCGCGGAGGGCGTATATCTTCTGAAGATCCCCCGGCCGTTCGCGCCGCCCGGAGATTTGAACAACAGCACTGGCCCGGATGCCGTCGAATTGTCGCCAGAGCAGATCAGAGCCAAGGTCGAACGGGATCCCGTCGAGTGGAACGCTCGAATCGAAGCTCTGCGCAACGTTGGACTCGAGGTGATCGATATCGTAAAGAGGAAGGACGTCCAAGAGCTGTGGGACGCGTCGGACAACCTCGAGCAGGCCTGCGAAAACTGTCACCGAAGCTACTGGTATCCCGGAGAGGACGCCAGGTTTTACGAAAAGCTCGAACGGCGTCTGCGCGACTTGGGGGCAGAGGATCAGAAGCTGCGCCCCCAAGCTTCCCACTCGAATCGAGAGTAACCTCTCGAAATACCGGGATATGTCAACGGCGAAAGAAATCGGGATTCTCCCAACTGGAATATTTGCGGATCACACGCTCTTCGCCGGGCTTCAGCGCATGGTGGTCGGGCCGCCAGGCTGTGCCACGCTGGTTGGCACGACCGGGGTCGCTCTACGAGGTGTGTTGTGGATTAGCGGCGAGAACTCCCTCGGCTGCAAACTGCTGAAGGACGAGGTGTTGTTGCCAGAACACTCACGCCATCAACCACTTGGAAAAACCGGGCGCCTTGTGAACAGCGGTCACATCGCTATCCGGAAAAGGTGGCAGCGTAGACGCGCGCAACGTCAAGCGCGTCCTCGTCGAACCAAAGGCCGATCGTGTCCTTTGGCTTCATGTTTTTGTGGGCCTTGTGCTCGCTTGAGGGCTCACGGTCTCCGCGTCGAACACTTTGGGCGAATTCGCCGGCGGGCATCGTGCGACGTGACGGTTAGGGCAGCCACGGGTTTCAGCGCGCGGCCGTACGCGCCCAGTCGCGAGGTCGACCCATCTCATCACCGTACGGAAGTCGGCCTACCGGATCGCCGCGGTGCTGTCGGCGAGTATATGCAGGTGTTTGTTTGGCCGCTAACTGATCTCTCGCGAAGGTGTGCCGCGACGATCAGGGCTGTCCGGCACCGGTAGACACAGTCAACGCCGGAACTGACCAAGCGTTGCGGGACTTCGGATCCAGGAGATGTGCGCTGCTCTGGATCCCCTGCGTCGAGCTCCGAATATCGCCGGGACCTGACGTCGGACCTAGTTCGCTGTGACGCTGACGCGAATGTCGTGGGCGGTGGTGAGATTCCCGTCGCTTGCTTTTGCCCGAATCACATAGTCACCGGCCACAACAAACGCCGCGGTGGTCGTTGCGACGATGCCGGACTGGGCAGCAGATGCGGCGGCGGACGTGGTCGCCGGTTCGAACGAGATCGGCCCCGGTCCACGGTACTGCTGCCACGTGACGGTGACACCACTCCGTCCCCGCGGCCCTCTCGGTAGCGGCCGTCCATCGTCGGTCACTGACACGCTGAGCGACAGCGCATGCGGAAGCGTCACTGTGCGCTCGGTATCACCCGTGACGGTTGGCGCCTGGTTCTCGTAGTCGGCGACGCCGCCTCCGGAGTTCTCGACAATAACGTCGTGGTTCAGCTCGAACTCCGGCAGCAGTATCCCCTTCGCAGAATTCGTCTGACCGTTCGCCTTCAGCGTCCAGACGAGGCGCCGCTTTGGATCCCAGTCCTTGGGAACAGGCACTCTGAAGATGAATTGATTGCGCCGTGGATAGAAGTGTGTGGGTTGTCCGCGATCCCCGCCGGCATCGAATGAATTGTCGGGTCCAATCGGAACGTCCAGTTGTTCCTCGTAGTTCCGGTTCATGTAGCCGAAGACCATCTCGAACGATCCATCCGCCTGGCGTTCCCAGCCTTCGAATGTTGGCTGCACGCCCTGACCGCGCATATGGCGGCCGGACGAGAGGGACTGCGACGAGCCTGCGGCACCGCCCAGCAGGATCGTCCCGGCGAGAGCGACCAAGAACACTCGGGGCCTCATCGGAGTGTCGACGCGACCGTCAGCGGTTCTGCGTCGACTGCGTTTTCTTGGCTGCGCGCTCGGCCGTCATCTGCCGGTACTCTTCGTCCGTCAAGTCGTACTGATCGACCCACGCGAAGCTCATTTCGTCGTTCACTCGGTTTCCGTACCCGACCCAGTTCTCCGGATCCACACTCCGCTTGTTACCCTGGCTGTTGTCGAAGCCGGCGATCACGTGAAGCACCGTCCCAGCCGGCAGGATCGGCTGCGCCGCGTCTTGGTACTCGTACACCTGACGGAACGTGAAGTCGAAGCGATCGACACAGCTGAGCGTTTCAACCTGCGTGGGATGCTCCGGGCTCACGCGCGGATAAATGGCCTCGAGGCACATCGACTTTCCAAGGTTATGCATATGCGGCTGGAACGAGATCAGGCGGCTCGGCTTCGTGAGAAACGTGTAGCCGTCGAAGCGAACATTGGCGGCATGAGGCGGAATGTCGAGATCGGTAACCTGACCGACCGAAGAGACTCGGTTGATGTGTTTCGGCACGTACCCTTTCGGGTGGAATTTGAGCGCCAGCGCGATTCGGACCTTCCGCTCCTGGCCGATCGAGTGGAAGTGCACATTGAAATGGATCTGGCTTCCCGCCTTCAGCAGGCGTCCGGCGTCGTTCCCGTACACATCGCCGTTCTTGCCCAAGGCGTAGTTCGTGAGAAAGACCCCGAGGGAATTTCCATCACCGGCTGTCGTCGCATCCTCGGTGCCCGGAGCAATCGCGTTGACCGTGTCATGGTGCACGACGTCGAATCCCTCGAGGGGGCGAGTCTCCACGGCCACGAGATACCGATCTTCGGGCAAGTGGGGATCCACGGTAATCGATGGCCACACATCCGGCCCAACCGCCTTGACGATGAAGGTCTCGGGAATCTCCACGACGAGGTCGGGCGTGCCGATTTGCCAGACGTCGAGTGGCTGGAACTTCTTCGCCGGCGGCAGGTCCGATCGGTTGCCCTCCGGAGCGCCACTATCGATCCAACCAATCACCGTCGCGATTTCCGCGTCGGACAACGAGAGGTCGTTCTTGTAGTTCTGGATGCCAATCGTGCGATCGATCTCCCACGGCGGCATCTCTCGCTTCGCAACCCGCTGCTTGATCGCACTCGCCCAGGGCCGCACGTCCGCATAGGTCAGCAGCGACATCGGCGCCATCGCCCCAGGGCGGTGACACTGTTGGCAGGACCGCTGCAAGATCGGCGCGACGTCCTTCGAAAACGTCGGATGATCCGGGGGGACGCCATCCGCTGTGCGCGCGTGGGCCAACCCGCCCGCCGCCAACGCAAGCGTTGAGAGAATGGAGCGGAAGACGAGCCGTGGGCGCTTGAATGACCGCAATGTGGTCTTCTCCGCGTTATCGTCGCGTCCAGTACCGCAGCCCCCTGCGCGCATCACCGCGGCTGAACCGGCCGCGCCGTGGCTGCGAGGCTGACTAACACATGCCCCACCGACCCGGGCGGCCGCCGCGGCGGTGGCCAGGGCGGCGTGATTCACGTCGCATCCGAGAGAGTAGTCAGTACATATATAGAAGTCAATACCGAAACGGTATCGAGACCGGATAGAATGTGAGCCATGGCGAGAGCATACGGACAGCTGTGCCCGATGGCGCGGTCGCTCGAAATCATCGGCGAGCGCTGGACACTGCTGATTGTGCGGGACCTGTTGCGCGGGCCACGCCGATTCCAGGATCTCGTGGATTCGCTGGAGAGCCTGGCGCCAGGCATTCTGTCCCGGCGGTTAAAACTCCTTGAGGATCAGGGGATCGTCACGCGTCGCATGTATTCCGACCATCCCCCTCGGGCGGAGTATGCGCTGACACCGCGGGGCCAGGAACTTCGCGAGATCGTTGGAGCGATCACGATCTGGGGCTCGAAACACTTGAAGGGTGAGCGCGTGCTGGTCCACAAGCGATGCGATCATCCCATCGAGATCGCGTACCGGTGTGCGCACTGCGACGAGGTGCTCGGCCTCGGCGATATCGAGTACCACACCGAGGCCTCGGCGAAACGAGGTGAGGCCACGCGCGCCGCACACGACCCGCACTCAGCGGCCGATTAGACGGGGCGCTTGCCATCAGCCATGGGCACATTTGGAGTCACGAACATCCGCGATCGTTCCATGTTACCGTCTGAATGAGCCGGCTTCTGTGCCCGTAGTCGTCATCGCCGTAGGGCGTATGCGAAATTATGTCAACCTCGAACGATTTCTCGAGGCGCGCCTTCTTCAAAGGGATAGGTGCAGCCGCCGGAGCGACCGGCCTCTCCACATTGAGCTCCAGCGCCCTGGCCGCGAAAGCGATGGCTCAGGATGCTGCTGTGGCTGCGCCATCACCGCTGCCGGAGCCATCGACCACGTCCTATCCGGCCTTGAATCGCCGCACGCTTGGATGGCTCCGCCTGCTGTGGGAGAAAGCGACGACACGAGACGACTGGAGCAGTGTCGGGATCCCGCATCCCTGGTGGGACCGCTACAGCAGTCCGGTCGTGCTCAGTTATGGGCGTTTTGATCTGTCGTACTCCGCGTACGGCATCCTCATCATGGCCGACCAGACGCCCGCCTGGCGCGAGGTTTACACACGGATCACGGACGAGTTTGCGAAGCGTTATCCCAGTTACTGGGGTGCGATTGACTGGCTGACGCAGATTGGTGATGACCCAAAGCGTGGGCGCTATCCGCAGTCGATCATGGCGACCCTGCCACCGAACCTCAGAGGGAACTACAACCGTTTCGGCTGGACGGCCAACGGCGTCGAGCCGTGGGGCCTCCAGAAAGACCCGATTGGCGCGGATGGCTATCTCTTCTTCCGCGGCTGGTTCCATCTGCTGCTGAGCACCTATAAGTACGTGTCGGGCGATGACAAGTGGACGAAGCCCTTCAAAGTGACCGGCTACGGTGACGAGGAATTCGAGTGGGATCATCATCGTCTCGCCACCCGTCTGGAGGAGCAGTATCGGCAACGTCCCGAAGGTCCACATTGCGAGAACACGAAGATTTGGTTCTACTGCAATAGCGCCGCGGCGCTCGGCATGTACCTGTACGACAAGATCTACGGCAAACAGACACACCGCGCCGCCGAAAACTTTCTCGCGTATGCGCGCCAGAACTACGTCGGCGTCGGCAGCGACGGCAGACTCCAGTGGGTGACGAGCTACTACGATCCAATCGTCAACTGGAAGCTGAACGGACCTCCTGGCGGCGGTCTGCTGGCCGCATTTCTGATTGCGCCGCAGAACCGGGAACTAGCCTCGTTCCTGTATGAAGCCGCGGCAAATGCGGCGGGCTACCGGGCCCAGGACGCACGAGTACGCGCGAACGCCGCCGCCCTCGTTATGGCGCGCGAACTGGGCGACACGATAGTGGCCGAGCGGCTTCAGGCTGCGGCGGAGCGCGAGTCGGATCCGCGCTTCTTCGGCAGGCACAACGAAATGTTCGGCTGGTGGACCAATTTCCCGACGGAAGGATATCCGCGAGGACAGGGCAGTGCGAACATGATGGTGTCGCAAATTGGCCGTCCGGGCAACTGGCTTCGGGCGCTGCAGGCGCCGTTCATGGACAAGTTCACGGCACCGACGGTCGAGGGCGTGGACTTCCCCGCCGTGGGCCTGTACCGGGCATGGAATGACCTGGCCAGCGGAACGCTTAACCTCGCGACCTACGCAGCGTCGCCCGACAAGAGCGGCGCCGCGACCAGTTTTAAGGTCGTCAACCTGCCTGATGCCGGCAGCGTTCGGATCACGGCCGATGGCCAGACCTTCACCCGCTTCGAGGTGACTGGCGCCGGCAGCATCCGCATCGACACAACGATCGACACCCGGGAGTTCCGGATCATGACCGGCTATCGCGGAGCCAACCGAAAGGCGGATGAGCACCCGAGACAGCAGCCGGACCGAGCCGCAATGGTCGCCGGAGAAGGACCAGCGATCGCTCAGCGAGAGGCTGACGGCCGCACTCGAGTTGCGAGCCCTGCCAGTCGCAATCTCTTTTCTATCAAAGGGACAGGCTGCGCCTGCTGCCAGGCTTAGCGGCGGCCATCTCGAGACGCCACGCGGCCTGCGAAGGGTCCGACGGCGCGCGACCAGAACCGTACCCTGGTTACCGCCGCCCCTCGGATAGCGTAACAACAAACATTGCCAGTGCTTGGCATATCCTGCCAACATCGTTCGGTGAGAGGTGTTGTCGCAATGAACGTCTCGGGGCAGGACCTTGATCGCCACGTCGCGGGCCACGCGGGTATCTCGGGCGCGATACACCGCCCCCATGCCGCCGACGCCCATCAACGACGTGATCTCGAACGAGCCCGAGCGGGTGCCAGGCGTCAGCGGCATTCGGAATCTCTGCCGAACGGATCATCAATCGCGAACAACCAGTGACCATCGACGCTGCGACGCACAATCTCGATCGCCTTGCCTGACCGCTGAACCGCCGCTCCGTCCACCGTCCTTCGCATGGACCAGTCGTTGTACACGACAGCAATTCCAGCCGCTTCAACCAGTCGCACGATGCAAACGTCCAGCGTCACTGGCGAGTACGTCAACGGGACGAGTACCTGTCGGATTTGCTCGTGCCCGCGACGGACCCTGCCGTCGCGTTGAATGTACTGCGCATCCCGCTCATACAACTGAATGAGGCGGTCCAGATCACCGGCGCTCACGAAGACAGCAAACAGCCGATCGCATTCGTCCGGCGTTCGTGCGAACGGGACTGATTCGCTCATTCACACCCCCGTGCGGAGGCCAGCGGTTTCGCGTAACGCAGGACACACCTCGCCCATCCCGCCGCTGCCGATCAGCGTCAGGATTTCACGAGCGCCGAGACGGGACCCGGGAGTGGGAGCCACCCTGGTGTCGGAGTGGGCGGATTATACCGGTGGTGCCAAATAACTGCCGAACAAAAGATCGGCGTATCCGCTACAATCGCCCGCCATGCCCCTCTCGCTCGAACATCGCCGTATCGGTGACATTGTCGTCGTCACCTGCACAGGCCGCCTCGTAGAGGGGGCGGAATCCGCTGCGCTTCAGCGGCTCCTCGACGAGATCCTGCAGTTCGGACCATACGTCATCCTGCACGTCGGCGCGGTGGAGTTCATCGACAGCGCAGGCGTCGGCCTGCTCGTTCGGTACAACACGCGGACCCGGAATCGACACGGCGGCATGACTCTTTGCGCGCCGTCGCCGAAGCTCGTAGCCGTCTTGAAGGCGACCCGCCTCCATCAAGCGTTCGATTTGCACGATTCCGAAGCCGCGGCGATCACGGCGTTTTATGAGCGAGCTGCATCCGGCGGAAGTTCGTCCCATCTCTCGGCCAACGTCCTGTGTGTGCTCGAGTCGCCCGACGTGCAGGCGTACGTTCGAGAGATCCTCGGGCGGAATGGCTACGGAGTACTGACGGCGAGCAACGTCCCTGACGCACTGGTGCTGCTCCAAGCCGCGCGGCCGAAACTCGTCGTGGTGAGCGCCGAACTGGCGCAAGCTCGCGGGACGAACGCCGCGGAGAAATTCCGTCGGCTGGTCGACGCACTGCCGCTCATCGAGCTACCGTTCGACTTTTCGCAGCGTGATCCGGGTGAGGCGGCCCGACTGCTTCTAAATCAGCTCCGCGGGTTCAGCATCCCTTCTTGATTCAGCGGACAGACGTCGTCCAACGGAGGGTGAAAAGGGGCGACAGTCCGGCTGACGATGCTCCTTTCGCGGGCGGCCGCGAGTCCGCCAGCCAGTTGAATGCCACACTCGAAGGTCTTGCGCACCGAGAGGACACGACCGTTCAGCCGATCACGACGTGTCTGGCCCTTCAGCAGCTCCGAAACGAGGGAACGCGCGCCGTCGTGGTGGCCGATGTCATACACCACGAGAGTGTTTGGATGATCAGGGCGGCGGCACCCCGAGCTTCCCGCTCGAAGCGGCCCAGGCGATCACCGGCAGTCGACAACGCCGCGATCGGTATCAAAACACCCTGAGCCATGGCTCAGGTCGCGCGGTGAAACATTTGCGCCAGACCTTCGTGCAGGCTCGAAAACTGCGGGTGCCAGCCAAGTTCCGCTTTTGCCTTTGCGTTCGACAGGGACATGCGCGTTGAGGTCAGGCGCGCCATGTACGGAGCGACCAGGCGCGGCAGCCAGGCGGGCACCCTGATCGGCATCGGCGATCCAGTGTGTTCGGCGATCCCCACCACGATCTCGGTCAGGCTGACGGGATGGTCGTCAACGATGTCATAGGTGGCGCCGGAAGGGGCCACGTCAAGGGCACACAGCGTCGCCCGCACAGCATCCTCCACGTGGATCAACGGAAGTAGACTGCCGTCGCCGCGGACGACTGGCAGCCGCCGTCTTCGCACCATATCGATCATCGCGACTGTTGAGGGGACTTCGAGGCCGTAGAACATGCCGTAGCGGAGAATGACTCCTTCGATTGAACCTCGCTCCACCGCGTCGAGCACCTGGCGCTCCATCGATCGGATCGCCGCGGCGGCATCATCGTCGGACGCGCCGACAGGACCTCGAGGGGCAAGCATGGCAAACGAACCGACGACGAATCGCCGAGCGCCGGCATGGATCGCTGCTTCCAGGAGATTGCGCGTGCCCTCGATGCGCAACCGATTCGTCGCCTCCAGATCACTGCGGCGACGTGGTCCGCCCTTCGGCAGTGCGGTCAATTGATGAACGACGTGTGTCGGACGAGCGGCCTCGAGCGCCGCGCTCAGGGCCTCGCAGTTCAACGCGTCGGCGATGGCCACTGAGGCGCCAAGCGCGTGCAGCTCATCCCGCTTGTTGCTGGAACGCGTCAACGCCGTTACCTGGTGGTGTGCCGCGACAAGCGCGCGAACGAGCGGAATACCAATGGTCCCTGATCCACCCGCCACAAAGACGTTCATGACCCGCTCGTCCGTTCTCGCGCGAGCCGAATCGCCAGGCCGGAGCCGAGCACCTCGGTCAGAACGAGCAAAACCGCAGTAGCCGCGAACAATGGTCGCCACTCTCTGGCGACATGGCCCACATGGTCAGGACTCGCAAACACGAAATGATTCACAAATCCGAACACGAGCGAACCCGCCAGCGTGCTCGCGATCAGCCAGCTCGCGACGACCGGCTCCGCGAGCCACATCAACCCGAGACCGACAAGCGGCCCTGCCACGATGACGATGATCACGAACAGGGTGGCCGCACGTGAGAGCGGAACGTGCGCCTGGGCATGTGCCGCGCCGTGCGCAATTGAGACGAGGAGATGGCAGAGCACGACCGCGGTCAGCCAGCGGCGCAGCGGAGCAATGTGACTAGTCATACTCAGTAGACGAGCAACGACGACCGACCGTGACAGATCCCCGACCGGCCCGACCGTCGTCGCCTCGTCTTGCCGGGGCGGCATCGTCGTGCCAAGCGGAAACGGCCTTGTCGGAGGCCAGGGCAACGATGCCGTTGATCCCGCAAAATGTGGATTCCGCAACGAAGGCGCGACTGGATTCGACCCGGAACACCTCCGCCGGATCGATCGGCGACGCACGACACGCCGGGAGCCCGCCCAGCCGCCGCACCGGGCGTGCGTCACTCCTTAATCTTGAACGTCTCGTCGACATTGACTTGAAACTGCCGAAACTTGCCGTAAGTAGCGACGCCCGTGATGTGAG
>JBPYEE010000846.1:0-4397 GCA_051985095.1 Vicinamibacterales bacterium
TTGAACAGCAGGTACACGTTCGTGTTGCTCGCGGCCGAATCCCACGTTCCGTCCGCGCAGTAGATGATTCGTTTTGCCATCAGTGCGTTTCACGTCCCGGCGTTAGAGTCCCTTGCTTTCGGCCGCCGGCGGACCGAAGCCGCACCGTCCGCGCACGCCCTGCCGGAATCGCTCCCGTTCCTCGGGGCTCAGCCGCTCCCAGCGCTCGGCCATCCGCCGCCGCATACCGGGATAGAAACCGCGGCGTCCGACGCCGCCGAAGAGAATACGACAGAGCGCCAGGATTCCGAGCGCCTGCCAGAACGAAATCCGGGGCCACGCGAACAGTCCCGGCAGCAGCCAGTTCCACAGCTGCTGTACGATTTCGGCGCCGACGGCGATGAACAATAGCAGCGCCAGGATGGCGAGCGGGCCGAGAACGATCCACTTTCGTCTCATGTTCAGTTCCTCACAAGTCGGGTCCAGTCAGCCGCGTCATGGTTTCCGCACCTCGTCGTAGATGCGCTGCAACCGGTCGCGCAGATGGCGGACTGCGTAGCGCTTGCGCGACAACAGCGTGTTCACACTGATACCGCTCTCCGCGGCCATTTCGCTGAAGCGGCGCCCCTCCACTTCGTGCGCGAGAAACACCTCGCGTTGCTCCTCCGGCAGCTCGTCGAGGGCCGCGTCGATCTCGTCGAGCAGCAGATTTCGGGCGTACAGCGCATCGGGCCCGGCCTCGGGTGACGGGAGCAGCTCCTCCCATCGGAGCAACTCCTCGTCCTCGTCGACAGCGCCGGCGCCGCTCAGACTCTCGGGCGCTTTCCTGCGGAAGAGATCGGTAATGCGATTGCGCGCGACGCGAAACAGCCAGCCGGTGATGTGGTCGATCGGCATCAGCAGTCGGTTGGCTTCCACGAGCTTGTAGAAGACGTCCTGCAGAATGTCTTCCGCCTCGCGCGGGTCCGGGACACGCCGGCGAATGAAGTGGAGAAGGCGCGACTGCTCCCGTTTGACCACCTCGGCGATCCGCTGGTCCTGGTCGAATGCTGTTGGCGCCAGGGAGACCGCGTGCTTCATCTACGGTTGTAGACGCACGAGGGGGTGGAAAAATTGCAGCGGTCGCTAAGCGGCTGATTCGATTGAGCTTAGTTCGCTTCCTGATACGCAGCCCGTGCGGCCGCCGCGATGCGGGCCGGCTGGGCCATGCCGGCGAACCGGGTCTGCAGTTCCGCCTGAATCATCTGACTCGCCTCGTCGGCCGATTTCCCCTGTCGCTTGAGGTCCGTCGCACGGGCCTGCACGGCCGTCAGGTACGCGCGGTACGTCGCGATGGCCGCCAGGTCGACGAGTCTGCCGTGGCTCGGTACGATGACCCGCGGCCTCATCGCTTCGAGCCGATCAAGCGCCGCCAGCCACGCGCGCACACTCGAATACGGGCTGGCGAATGCGGGGAAGGCGGACATCACGACGTCACCGGCAAACAAGATGGCGTCGCCTTCGACCAGGCACACCGTATCGCCACGGGTGTGGGTCGGGCCGACCGTCACCAGTTGGACGGCCACGCCGCCGAGGTCCAGATGGTAGGTCGAATCAAAGCTGATGTCCGTCTTGCGGAATTGCGCACCCTTCAGCAGCTGCGCGCGGACCGGAGACTGGCTCGCAAAGGTGTTGGCCAGCTGGAGGCCAAATTCGGCGATGTCGGCATCCTGGCCGCGCGACCGCAACATCTTGGTGTCCGCGGGAAACGCCTGCGCACCCAGATCATGTTCGGGATGGACATGCGTGACCGCCAGGTACAGAGTCGAATTCTGGCTGACTGTGGAGACCTCGCGAACGACGGCTTCACCGTTCCGCGGCCCCAGTCCCGTATCGATCACGAGCGTGGCGCGGCTGCCCACGATGATGCCGACGTTCGGGACAAGCGGCACGTCGCCGTCGGGGATGACGTAGACGTGCGGGCTGACCTTGATGGTAGCGCCTTCGCGCACGATCGGATCGCGCGGTGGCGCCTGCAATGCGGCCGAGCGGGCGGCTGCGAGACTGCCCACGATCGAGGCGCCGACAACCAGGGTGCGCATCTGAAACCTCGGCCGACCGATCAGCGCGGCTTCGGCCGTTCGCGATCGAGCGGCTTCAGGCCGATCGGCCATGTGAGCGGTACAGACTCGGGCGCGAAACACACCCGGTCGTCGCAGGCCTGGTAGTCGAACCGGCCGCGGATGGTCAGCGTCGTCGCGTTCTGCAATGCCGCGCTGCCTTCTCGGGACGGATCGAGGGTGACGTCCTGCGCGATCCGGAAGGGGTGTTGATAGACCAATACGCGCTCGTTCAGCGGCTTGAACACGTAATTCTCAGGCGCTGGGTAGCGGGCCGCCTTCAGCAGGAGACCTGGCTGCGGATCGACGGTCAGCGAGACGGGCCGGTAATTGCGCACGCCCGGCGCATAGACGTGAACGCGCGTCCCCGGCGTGACGTCGAGTACCAGGGAGAAATGCGTCCCTGGCGCCGCGACTTGATCCGTCGCAAAGGACGTCAGGGTGACGTGTGCGCCCGCAATCTTCGTGGCCGGGACGTCGATTCGCTGGCCGAGTCGCACGAAGATGCTCGACACCGTGTCCCGCTCCTGGTACGCCTCCTCGAAGACGCGAGCCGTCACCACGCCGTGCCGGTCGACGATGAAGGTCCCCGGGAACGGATAGCCGTACAACTCGTCTTTGGAGTCGATCGTGGTGTTCAGGATCCCGTATCGTTTGATCGTCTCCGACCCGGCGTCGGACAACAGGGGGAACGTGATGCCGCGGCGCGCTGCAAAATCGGCAAGCACCGACACCGGGTCATAGCTGATCGCCGCCAGTCCCCTGCCGGCGGCGCCAATGGCGGCCAGTCGCCCTTGCAGCTCCACGAGCTGCGTTTTGCAATACGGTCACCAATCGGCCGAGCGGAAAAAGACAATGATGGCGCCGTTCGCCTCCAGCAGGGACTTCAGCGAATGCGACTGGCCGTGCTGGTCCGGCAGGCTGAAATCAGGGAGGCGTTCTCCAACCTGCGGGCCGAGGCTGGCCAGGTCGATCCTGGTGCCCGGCGGGTTCGATTGCGCATGTCCGCCACTCGGCACCAATAACGCCAGCCCGCATACGACCGCCGTCAGGCATCGGAGAGGAGGCATACCGGCCAATTCTAGTATGCCTTCCCCGGCACCTGCAGATGCAGAGACTCGCCGAAGCCCAGCACACGGAATTGCGACGGCGCGACGTTTTGTGCGCGCCGGGCGACGTCCAGGCCGCGCAGCGGGTCGTCGATGCCTTCGGTCGTCAGCTGGAACGTGCCGAAGTGCATGCCCACGCTCTCCGACGCGTGGAGATCGAGGTGCGCGTTGACCGCCTCTTCCGGATTCATGTGAACGACGTGCATGAACCAGCGCGGTTCGTACGCCCCGATGGGGAGGAGCGCCAGGTCAATCGGGCCAAGCCGCTCCCGCACGTCGCCGAAGAACGGCGCATACGCCGTGTCGCCGGCGAAGAAGATTCGCGCGCCACCAGCCTCCAGCGTGAATCCGCCCCATAAGGCACGATTCCGATCGAATGGGTTTCGGGCTGAAAAGTGCTGCGCGGGCGTCAGGGTCGCCCCAATGGGTGAGGTCCGTGCCTCCTCCCACCAGTCCAGTTCCTCGATTCGTCGGAGGCCGGCGGCACGCACCAGCCGGCCGTTTCCCAATGGCGTGAGGACCACCGGGTCGAATCGTTGGGCAAGCCGTCTGAGCGTGGGCAGATCGCAGTGATCGTAGTGATTGTGACTCAGCAGGACGACGGCAATGGGCGGCAACGCCTCAAAACGGACGGCCGGTTGCCGCACGCGGCGCGGTCCCAGGAGACCAAATGGACCCGCACACTGGGAGTACATCGGGTCCGTCAGGACGTTGCCCGCTGCGGTCTGAATCAGAAACGTCGCGTGGCCGATGAAGGTTACCGCGGCACCGGCGCCGTCCAGCGCCGGCGCCCGCCGCGATTCCACCTCGATGCGCCTCGGCCACGGTGTCCGCGGCGTGCGCAGCAAGCGCGGAATGGCCGAAAACGACTGCACCGCGGGACCCGTGGGATTGACGAATCGCCGGCCGTCGAAATGATCACTCTTCGCCGGGCGACGGGTCACGCGCACGTCGACGGGCCGGTCACCTGACGGGCGGCGGCACGATCATCGGACCCCGTTCTTCTACTGGCCGCTCGTGACGACGGCGATACGGCGCGTGGCGCGGTCCGCGGCCCGGGCCACGTTCTTGTTGGAATCGTGCGCCAGTTCCTGGAGCCGGGGCAACGCGTCGGGATCACCGAGACGGCCGTACAGGTCGGCGAGTTCCTCTCGAACGCCGGAACTCACCTGGCGCGGAGCGAACAAGGCCGCGCGGTTCGCGGGCGGGG
>JBPYEE010000847.1:0-12434 GCA_051985095.1 Vicinamibacterales bacterium
GTCGGACACAATTGACCGATCGGACGAGGAACGTCGCGGAGACGTTCCTCGCATGCTCCGCCGCGGGCGATTCGCCACCGCTAGTCGTCGCTGCTGGTGCGACGCGATTTTGACGCATCGACAAAGACGCCATCCTTCTTCCACACCACGCCGTCCTTGACAACCGTCTGTACGTGCGACAGTGCGACGATATCGAACAACGGATTTCCATCAACGACGATGATGTCTGCCAGCTTTCCAACCTCGATCGTGCCGAGTTCGTTCGGCTTGCCGTAGATTCGCGAGTTCACGCGCGTCAGCGCGGAGATGACCTTCATTGGCGGCATCCCGTGGTCAACGAACGACTTGGCTTCCCGCCAGAGCGCATCGATATGGAAGTTCATGGGGGTACCGGAATCCGTCCCCATGCCCATCACGGCGCCGCTGTCGATCCACTGCTTCATGTCGGCATCGGCGAAGAACATCTGCCGATCCGTTGTGTTGAAGTAACGCAGCGACCGGTAGTCTTTCAACGAGTCCTGCACTTCCGCCCAGATCTCCGGCGGCGTGTATTTCTTTAATTCGGGATTCTGCAGCCGTTCGGGGAAATCGAGTGTCGCGGGCCAGATGAAGACGCGATGCGCCGCGGTTGGCACGACGGGTCGACCGGCGTCGACGATCTCTTTCACCAATCCGGGGCTGTAGAGGGGGACCCCGGCTGATCCCACATGCTGCAGGACGTCCACGCCGGCGTGAAACGCGTCCGCCAGCTCCCGCTCGGTATACAAGTGTGCGTGCACCCGTATGTTGTGTTTGTGCGCCGCCTCGACGATCGCCTTGTATTCGTCAAAACTCAGCGGCGTCTGGCACTTGATCACATCGACGCCCTGCCGGACGTGGTCTTCCACAGCAGCCGCGGCCTCAGCGGGTGTGGTGATGCCGGTGCCAGGACCGAGGAGCTGGTCTTCCGATCCTGGTGGGCCGGCTCGATGGTTGATCGGTGGCCCGGCGACCAACATACGAGGCCCGGGCACTTCGCCGCGCGCGATGCGGTCTCGCACCGTGAGACTGGGCTTCATCGAGCCGCCCAGATCGATCGCTGCGGTCACCCCGGCCATGAGCAGATGCTTGGCCGAGATCTCGAACACGCGATCGGGCGGGAACTGCTGCTTGTGCTGGGCGAGCCAGGCAAACCACCGGCCGTACTCGCCATGACCAAGAATCGCCAGGTGCGCGTGCGTTTCCATCATGCCGGGCATCATGGTCAGGCCGCTCGTATCGATCACCGTCGCGTCCGGCGGAATCTTGACTTCGGTGGCGGGACCCACTTGGACGATCTTGTTGCCTTCGATCACGACGGCGGCGTGATGGATAGCCGGCGCTTCGTAGCCGTCGAGCAGCATCCCGCCGACGAGCGCCAAATGTCTAGGTCCTTGCGCGTGCGGCACCGGTGCCTGCACGCCGACGAGCACCAGAGCGAGAACAAGGCCCGTGACCGCCAAATGCCTAAGTCGACCGCGCATAGGTGCCTCCGATCCTGCATGTCTCGGGATATTGACGAACGATGGGTCTCATGGTTTGGGAACGATCACTCCAAGGGTCGAATCGGCAGTGACATGCACCGCGCCGTTGTGGCGACGCAGTGAGAGTGACAGATGTGACCTCGCTGCGTGCCGCATTTGTGTCGGCGTATTCGCGAACGCCTCGCTTCTCGTCCGGGGAGTCCGGTCTTGAGCCATGGCTGGACATGACGAATCGAAGCCCACCGAGCAGAAGGACATCGATGCCGCCCGATAGGTAAGTGGTCGGCCGCACCGCGGGCTGTTTCTTCAGTTGGTCATCGCCAATCGGTTCTGTGTAACCAGTCCTTCTGTAACTCCAGGGCCAGTCGCCGTACGTGGTGGCGGCGGTTCGGACATCGACAGACGCTCTGCAACTCGAACAGCTCACGCAGACGTCACCAGTCGAGAGCAGGCCGCGCAGCCCGTTCGTCCCAGCCGGCGCCAGCTCGTTGCGGCAAGGCCCGTTGTCCGAGGCAGCCCCCGGCCAAATCAGGATGACATCGTCGTGCGCGCGGTCCAACGACGCCGCCGCGCCCCCCGTCGTGACGGAATGATCGGCGTCAGGTCCCGCGCCGTGCACCACAATGGACGCTCGCGTGCTGCGATCGTTTCTCATGTCGAGCGCGCCAGATGCGATAGATCATCGAGCGCGCCGTGCCGCCCAGTGAAACCCACTCGGTCCAGGATCATGTGCCGTCGATGCACGCCGCGGCGGGCGCCGTGGCCGCCGTCGCGAGGAACACGATCGATCGAATAGTACGCAGGCAGCATGCCCGAAGGGTATACACCCTTTTGGTTGGGCGCGGCAACGAGCGAGCCGTCTGCAGGTACGGTTTGGTCGCCGCCATTTTGTGGCGCAATTCTGTCGCGCATGCGTGACCAACTCAGCTTCCTGCCTTGAGCTATACTCGCTCCGCTCTTCCAACCGACACGTTCGTGACGCCATCCCTTGAGGAGAACTGAGGCTATGGCCGCTCCGATCCCTCTCCGAAATCTGTTGACCATATCGCTCGTCGTGATCCTGGCCGCGCCTGTTGTAGCGTCGGCGCAAGGCGGCGCCACTACAGCGACACTTGCGGGTGTTGTCTCCGATGCGACCGGTGGCGTACTGCCGGGCGTCACCGTCACGGTCACAGATCGGGCCACCAACCAGTCGCGGACGGCAGTCACCAACGACCGCGGTCTTTACCGGTTTGCGGGCCTGACGCCTGGGATGTACACCGCCGCCGCCGAACTTCAGGGATTCGCGAAGTTCGTTCAGACCGACGTGACGTTGAACGTGGGCGCTGCCGTCGACCTCAATATCACGATGAAGGTCTCGACCGTTCAGGAGACGATGACGGTGACAGGCGAAACGCCCATCGTCGAAAGTGCGAAAACTGACCTGCGCGGCGTCATCCAGCAGGATCAAATCCAGAATTTGCCAACCGTTGATCGCAACTACTTGAATTACGCACTACTGACTCCGGGCGTGAACTATGACGTGCGAACGGCGGGTCAAGGCATCGGGCTCAAAATCGCCGGCGCGCGGGATAAAGAAGGATCGCTGCTCGTCGACGGATTCTGGAACACGGACGAGTCTTTCACGTTCCCGAAGATCAAGTACAGCCTCGATGCGCTGGCCGAGTATCAAGTGGAAGCTATCGGCGGAGCCCCGGAATTCGGGCGATCGATCGGCGGCATCATCAGCGCGGTCACGAAGTCCGGCACCAACACGTTCAGCGGCTCAGGCTACGGGTATTTCCGCAACACATCGCTCAACTCGGAGGATTTCTTGTCGGCGCAACAGGGCCTTCCCAAGGCGCAGTTCTCGAAGCAGCAGTACGGCGGCAGCTTCGGCGGGCCGATCGTGCAGAACCGAACGTTCTTTTTCGGCGCCGCCGATCGGTCGCAGCAGAACTTTCCCTTCAACAACAACATCACGCCTCAGAACGCGGCCGTCATCGGTCTCGAGCCGACCGATGCCGGACAGATCCCGCAATGGCTGTACGACACGTTCGCGATGGCGAAGATCACCCACGTTGTGAACCAGAACAATACGATTCTGTTTACGTACGCGATGACGAACGAAGACATCAGCAATTTCAACGAGACGTTTACAACGCCCTCCTTGAAGAACGAGTGGTTCTCGCTCGACAACACGTTCACCTTTCAATGGACTCGTATCAGTCACGATGGCAATTGGCTCCAGGACCTCAAGGCAGGCTTCATCCCGCGGAACTTCGACAATACTCGCCGCGATGTGGGCGGCCCCCCGCTGACGGCCGATGGCCAACTGCGTGCCAACCTCGCGCCATCGGTCACCATCTCGAATGTCGCCACCTTCGGCGGCGGGTACGTTTTGCTGGACATGTATACACGGCCGGTGCAGGGGATGTATTCGACGACGGTGTTCAAGGCGAACCACAGCATCAAGTTCGGTGGCGATGTGATGTGGACGTACTTCGACTACTTGCGATACGAAGGCCCGCAGAGCGGTTCGTACACGTTCTCGTCGATCGCCAACTTTCTCGCCGGGAAATACACGCAGTACACCCAAGGCTTCGGCGCGCCCGGTCTGGTCCGGTACCACACGTATGTGTCAGCATTTGCGCAGGATTCGTGGGCGGCGTCGAAACGCCTGACCATTAATTACGGGCTGCGCTGGGATGGTGACGGCGTCACCACGTTCGAGGGCCAGCTGTACGGCAACAGCTGGTTCAACCTTGGTCCGCGCCTGTCGATGTCGTACGACCTGACGGGCCACGGCACGACCGTGCTGAAGGCGGGCAGTGGTCTGTACTTTGATCGCTTGTGGGAAAACCCGATCACGCCGACGTACTACAACAACGAATTCGTGGGACCGCAAATCAACGCGACGTGGCTCTACGGCCAGCCGGGCGCTCCGACCTACCCGAATACGATCCCCGGGACCACGCTTCCGCCGAACGCTCCGGTGGGCGTCCGAAACGTCTATGTCGTGCCGTCGTCGGTTAAGTTGCCCGAAACGGTTCAAGGCATTGTCACGCTCGATCACGCGGTTTCCAACAGACTCGGGACCAGCGTCAGCGTCGTCGCGTCGCATTCGTGGCACAAGGAGGTGCTGGCGGACACCAACCTGGCGTGGACGAATATGGCGAATCCGGATGCGATCTGCTGCTTCTCCCGGCCGAACCCGAGCTTCCGTCAGATTCTGCAATATCAGTACTGGGGCCAGGCGGAGTACCTCGGGCTGGTGCTCTCCGCAGAACAGCGCCTCGCGCACGGACTGCGCCTCAGGACGAACATGACGCTTGCCCGCTCGCTCGATCAAGGCGAGAACTGGAGCACCGAGATCACTGATCCGCGGTTCCCGGGCCAGGACTATGGACCGGCGGGCGACATCCCCACGGTCACGGCGACCGCCAACGGCTCGTACGACATCAACAAATCGATGCAGGTGTCGGCCGTGTTCACGATCCGAAGCGGCCTTCGACTCGATCCGCTGGTGGGCCCCGCTGTCGACGTCCATGGCACTGGCGTCTTCAACGATCGAACTCCGGGCCTTGCGCGCAACTCGTTCACGATGCCGGCGTACAATCAGGTGGACGCCCGCTTCACGTACACAATCCCGATCCCGATACGGGAAAAAGTTCAACTAACGGTCGAGGGCTTCAACCTCTTCAATCGGGCGAACATCGCCACCGAAAACACGCTGTACGGAGCGGTCGTTGGTCAGCCGAATTCAGCATTTGGCACGCCACTGACATACTTCCCGCCGCGCCAGTTTCAACTCGGGGCGAGAATCAATTTCTGATGGTGTGCGGGCCCGGCCAGGCACGGGAGGTGTCATGACTCGTTGGTTGACTGTAACGACGATGACGATCGCCGTGGCGGCGACGATTGGCCTGCGCGCGCAGCCGGATCCGCGGCTGCAGGCGGTTCAGCGCGCGGTCTCAATCGGCGAGATCGGCAAAACGCTGAGTGCGTTCAACGTCGATCGCACCTCTGGAAGGGAAGGTGAACGGCGCGCGGCAAATTATCTTGCGCAGAAGCTCACTGAGTACGGCGTCAAGCACACGGTGCACGACGCGCGGATCTACATGAGTTGGCCGGTCCGCGCCGCGCTCACCGTCGGCGGTGCGGCTCCGTTCTCATTCAAGGGTGTCACGCCGGCCTTCGGCGCTTCGACGCCGGCCGAGGGGCTGACCCGCGACGTGCACGTTCTACCGGGCGACGGCGTTTTCGGACCGGAATCAAAAGGGAAGTTCGTCATCGCGCCCGGCGGCGTCTCCCCCGACCGCGCGCTCGCCGCACAGCGGGCCGGCGTCGCCGGCCTCATCCAGGTCTCCGACGACGAGATCACGCATGAGATGATCGCGACAACGATCTGGGGCTCGCCGACGACCGAGAGCGCGTCGCGCCTGCCGACCGTTCCAATCATCCACATCAAGCATTCCGAAGGTGAGCGGTTGAAGGCGGTGCTGACCACCGTCAAGTCGGTCACCCTGACGACGAAGGTGGATCAGGGCTGGGCGGTCGCACCGGTCGTCATCGCCGAGGTGCCGGGGAAGTCGCAGGACTTCGTGCTGATCGCGACGCACATCGACGCGTGGTACGAAGGGATGACGGACACGGCCGGCAGCGACGCCTCGATCCTCGAAATGGCCCGCGTGCTGCAGCAGAACCAGGCATCGCTCGAGCGCGGCGTCCGCTTCGCCTGGTGGCCAGGCCATTCTTTCGGCCGCTATGCCGGATCGACGTGGTATGTCGATCGGACCTGGCTTGACCTCGACGCGCATTGCGTCGCCTACACGAACCTCGATGGCCCCGGCCGCCGCGGGTCGCAGATGGACCGCGTCTCTGCCGGCGGATGGCCTGGCATCGCCGAGTACAGCCGCGACTTCGCGCAGACGCTGACTGGAAAAGCGCCCGAAGGTCGCGACAATCGGCGCGGCGTACTGTTCCGACCGACGCGAGACAGCGACTCGTCATTTCAGGGTCTCGGCATCCCGGAGTTTTCGATCGGCGTGCCCGGGCCGCCACCGGGACATCCCGATATTGAGGCGAACGGGCAAATCAGCTACTGGCACACGGCCAACGACACGCTCGAGAAGCTGGACATGAAGGCGCTCGAGCTCGATACGAAATACCGAGCCGCGCAGCTTTTCGCCCTCGCGTCGACGCTGAACCTGCCGCTGAAGATTTCGCCGATCGCCGCGTCGCTGCAGGCCGCCGTCGACGAGCTCGGGCAAGCGAGCGGCGGGGTGTTCGATTTGACGTCGACGAAGATGGCGGTCCGCGCGCTTGCCGACGCCGCCACGCGACTCGATGCGATCCCGCCTCCGCCAGATCGCGGGGCAGCGGCGGCGATGAATCAAGTGCTCGTGCGCGTGACGCACCGCCTGAACGCGGTGCTGTATACGAAAGCGGGTCGCTACGACCAGGATCCAGCCGGGGCCGTTCCGATTCTGCCGCTGCTCGCGCGTGTGCGGGAGCTGGCGACGCTGCCCAGGGAGTCCGACACGTACGGATTTCTCGAAACCGAACTCCTCCGTGGACGAAACGCCGTCGACGCCACCATCAACGATGCGACGCGCGAGATCGCCGCCGCCGTACGGGGCGGCGGACGCGCTTCGGCATCGGGCCAGTAATTGCGCGCGCAGGCACGTTCGTTCGGACGGCGTGATCCGAATGTCTTCGCTGTTATTGGATCTCTTCAAATGCCAAGGACGATCGCCTCTCGAGGAGGCACGGGCCGGATGCGAAGTTCGTGACGCCGCTCGAACGCGCGTCCCTCTCGGCGCGCCATGATCCGAGTACGAGCGTACGGCGGGAGCCGTGAGGTGTGTCGAATGTTCAACATCGTGCGCAGCTTGTGCCGTTCGAGCAGAACGGCAACAAGCTCAATCGCAGCACGTACCGACTAATCGGCAGGAACGGTGACAGACCCTTCGCTCCCTGTCCCGCACAGCCTACAAGGACCGCAGGAAGTTGATGACGTCTTGTTGCTCCTGGACGCTGAGCCTGGTGAAGCGGTCAATCACCTGATTCGCTTCGCTCCCTCGACTCCGATGAGCCTCGATCGCCTCGACGAGATTGGTTGTCCGGCCGTCGTGGAGGAAGAAGATACGTTGTCCGACGCCCCATAACGGAGCGGTTCGGAACTCGTCGGGACCAGCAGCGCCCTGGGTGATGCCATCCTCGAGACCTCGGCCCATGTGGTGGAGAAGTAAATCAGAGAAGAGGTTCACCCGCTGATTGGAAAGTGCGGCGCTTGGGGCCGTCGTGGAACCGCTCGCGATCATCCTTCCGGTAGTCAAAACGGGTGTATGGCACGCTGCGCAGCCTATCGTGTTGAACGCGGTACGTCCGTTCACGATGGTCGGAGTATCGGGCGCGGGCGTGGGCGGCGCGAGCATCCGCATGAAGTCAGCAAACGCCTCAATGTCCGAAAGGACCCCCGTGTTAGGGCTGGCGCTGAAGTTGTCGGTGTCCTCCGGAGTGGGGTTGAAAAGACAGCCGCCGCTCTCGTCGCGCTCCTGCGGGAAGAGCTGGTTGGTAACCCCCATCTCGACGTTATAGGCCTCGCCCGCGAATATCAGAAGAGACTTGTTCTGTGCCTTCCAGCCGAAGCGCGTGAGCGTTCCGTCGTTGGCGCTGCGGTTCGCTGTGCCGCTCAGATTTGCGTTCGGGTGACCAGAGATGCCCAGCCGTCCCTTCAGGGACGCGTCCGCGCTCATGTTCGAAAGGATCGTCGAGTCGGGGATCGCTTCAATCAGCCCGGTGCCAAAGACGGGTGTCGGAATGCGGAAGACGATGTTGGGGTTGCCACCCTGGCCCGTGAGCGGATTGCCGGCCGGGAGGAAGTCGAATTGGGCGATCGTGCAGCCCGCCGCATCTTGTCGACCTGTGATGACAAAGAGGTTGCGCACACCGCCGTTAGGCGTGCCGTTCGGATTCAGCTTGAAGCGCGATTCCCGGATTGGCCCATGCTGCGTGATAAACCATGGCACCGCGTTCTTGGCACCATCGAGCGTGGCGACGGCAATCAGCGGATTTGTCCCGGGACTCGTCCCGCCAATGGCAGGCTGCGAGTGACAGGAGGCGCACTGGTTTGAATTGAACCGAGGCCCGAGGCCATTGTTCGTGCCTCCTGTGACGACTTCGACATCCTGGAACCTACTGCGCCCATCCTCGAAGAATGTGGTCTCGTCCGACGTGAGCATCGGCAAAGGATTCCCCGCACCAGGCGCGCCGCTGCGTACTCCAGGGTCGACGGTCGCGGGTTGAGGTGTCGAGTGGCCTGTAATGACCACTACAACGGCTCCAGCGATGATTCCAGAAGAACGTTTCTGTCGCATGCTCATGACCCTCCTGCGGCAAAGCAGTTCACGTGGCTCGCGCCATCAGCGGAGCGCTCGGCAAAATCTCACGAAAATCGCGACCTAGTCGGCAAACATGACGGTGCAGTGAGAAAAACCTACCTCGAGCTCGTTCGGTTGTGCCTCATGACGGAACGAACACATCCAGCGGCGGCGTCGGGTGCCTAAATCGACCGCGCAGAAGTACCTTCCCGTCCCGGCGCCATCGAATGTCGGTCAGTCCATTCCGTTGCGCTCAACGCGTGTTGGATTTGACCTGCTGATGAACGACTGCCACTCAATCGCGACAACACGCCAAGTATTCAACAGCCGCAGCGATCTCGGCGGACGGACTGCATATGAAGGGAAGGCGCAATATGGAACAAAACAGGCGGGCACATTATCGAAGATGAACTGATGCCAAGGGCCGCTCCCGCAGCCGCGACGGCGAGATCCATATGGTCGCGCTGCTCACGGCGGAAGCATCCGTTCATCGAGATCCGCCAATTCCCGCTCGTCGCGATGAGTTTTTGCCGGGTCGCCCGACTGGTCGTGATCGGGGTCTTGTCCCAATGCACGACCACGATGTCCCAGGCGCGGCCACTGATCGCCGTCTTCTTGTTCTGCACGTGAAAGTTGCCGCCCCCGCGTGTTTCGAGCGCGACGTCGAAACTGACCGCGACTGCTCAGTGAACACCTTGCAGAGCGCAGGCGCCGGCGGCTCCTTCGTCATTGAGGTCACGGACCGCTTGGTTCCGGTGATGGCGGACGGCCGATCCGCCGAATGTGAAGCTGTCCCGCAACCAGCATGCAATATTGGACACGGCCGACCGCTCTCGGGTCGAAGTGGAGCGACTCGAAGCCGTTGCGACTTCTTGCGGACCCTCGGTGCGCGAGCAGCCGTCAAAGTTCGTCAGCTGCGTTCTTCATCAGATCGGCGGGATCAACCGCTCGCTTCCCGAACCAGGAGCGTTGCGACGTCGACCCGCCACTCGCCGGCTTGCGACAACACCCCAGTGTCGGCACAGAATCAGGTCGCGGGCTGCAGATTGCTCTGTTGCGGAGGATATGGTGCGTGTTCTGCTGTCAACAATCGGCTCGAGGGGTGACGTCCAGCCGCTCGTGGCGTTAGCGTTCGAGCTGAGAACGCTCGGTACCGACGTGCGTCTCTGCGTGCCACCCGATTTTGGCGACTGGATTGCCAGCCTCGGGATGGGGGTGACCCTGATCGGTCCCGAGTTGCGTCGGCCGGTCTCCAACACACCGGCGACACCCACAGCTCTCTCGCCCGACCAACGGCGCCAGCTGGCAGAGGCCACAGTCACAACACAATTCGAAACGATCGCGGCCGCGGCTCAAGATTGCGACATGATCGTGGCTGCGACGGCGCTGCAGATCGCGGCACGGTCAGTAGCGCAAAAGCGGAACATTCCGTACGTATTCGTCGCCTACTGCCCGATCGTGCTGCCGTCGCCCCATCACGCTCCACCGCCATTGCCGGCGATCCCGGGACAGACACCAGCGCCCGCGGCCGACAATTGCGAGCGCTGGGCGCGGGATGGCGAGCGATTCAACGAGTTGTTTCGTGCGGCCCTCAATTCCCACCGAGCGTCGCTAGGCCTGGCGGCGGTTGACGACGCCCGCCATCACGTAGTCACTGACCGACCCTGGCTGGCCGCCGATCCCGCGTTGGCGCCTTGGCCTGATGCCGCTGACGATGCTGTGTTTCAACCGGGAGCCTGGTTCGTACCCGAGGAGCGTCCACTGCCGCTCAACGTCGAGTCGTTCCTCCAGAGGGGCGATCCGCCCGTCTACTTCGGCGTGGGCAGCATGCGCGCGCCGCGAGAACTCGGGCAGGTCATCGTGGAAGCAGCTCGTGGGCTCGGGCGTCGCGCGATCGTGTCTCGGGGGTGGGCCGACCTGTCAGTGCCCGACGGCCGACCGGATTGCCTGGCTGTCGACGAAATCAATCAACAGGCGCTCTTCAAACGCGTCGCAGCTGTCGTGCACCACGGCGGGGCGGGAACAACGACGGCGGCCGCCCTCGCAGGGGTGCCGCAGGTGGTCGTGCCGCAGCTATATGACCAGCACTACTGGGCAGAGCGCGTACACATACTCGGCATCGGGACCGCACATGCGCCCGGGCCAGCCACTGTTGATTCGCTGACCCAGGCGCTCGAGCGCACGCTCGAACCGGAGATAGTTCACTCGAGCCAATCGCTGTCCGGCGTCATTCGGCGCGACGGTGCGCGAACGGCTGCCGAATGCGTGATACGAATCGGTCAGAATGACGCGGGCAAATCAGTGTCACCATCTGCGTAGCGGAATCGCTCGACAGAATCGGGGGAACCCAACCCCGTTCTGGACTGGAGCGGTCCATCCATTATCCGATTAGCTGCTTGAAGCCTCATTCATGCCGTAAAGCAACCGCCGGATCGACGTTGATGGCGCGCCGCACGGGAATCTGGCAGGCGAGCAGCGCGACGAGGATTAACATGGCTGGTGCGGTTGCCATGGTGGCGGGATCGTACGGCGACACCCCGACGAGCTGCGACTGCAAGAGGCGGTTCATCGCAAGCGATGCCGCCAGGCCGAGGATGGTCCCGATCGCAACCGGCACCATGCCGTCGCGGAGGATCATGCGGCTGATGTCGCCAGCGGCCGCGCCAATCGCCATGCGTACGCCAATTTCTTTCGTACGCTGGCTGACTGAATGTGCGATGACGGCATAGAGCCCGATGGCGGCAAGGATGAGAGCGATGACGGCGAAGACGGGTGCGACGGCCGCGTGCTTCCCCAACTCGCTGTGCTGCGAATCCATATAGTCGCGATCGAACGCGAACCTGGCCTTCAGCGTGTCGAAATCCTCCAGGGTCACAGTGGGATCCAGCCTTTGCACCGCGGCGCGAACGGCTTGGGCCACCTGGGCCGGAGGCACGGCCGTGCGCACGAGAAACACGGCGCGCCGCGGCGCCGGCTCTTGTGCGAACGGTATATAGACGAGCGGTTTGAAGCGCTGCCGAAGGGCATCGCCCTGCATGATATTCGGAACAACTCCCACAACAGTGCGCCACTCGGTCGGGACACTTGCATCCAACGAGCGGAGACGTTTGCCGAGCGGCTCTTCGCCGGGCCAGAACGTCGCGGCAAAGCTCTGGTTCACAATGGCGACCGGCACCGTCGACTCACCGTCGCCAGCGTTGAACTCGCGACCGGATATCGCAGAGGCTCCGAGTACGCGGAAGTAGTTCGTTCCGGCCCTTAAGAACTGGGCGCGCTCTGCGTCAAGCAGGGGACGCGGCCTTCCTTGTATCTCAAAAGGCCGCGGGCTCACTCCATAGACAGGGATATTCGTCGCCACAGACGCCTGCTCGATGTCCGGAATCGCGCTCAGCTGCATTCCCAGCCGGTCGAAATACGCGAGCCTCGCGGCGGCGCCTGGGTACCTATCGGAGGGCAGTCTCGTCGATCCGACCAGGATGTGTTCGGGATCGCGAACGCCAGTCTGGGCGCTGACAATGCTCACGAAGCTCCGCATAAGGACGCCTGCGCCAGAGAGCAGCACGATGAC
>JBPYEE010000848.1:0-8475 GCA_051985095.1 Vicinamibacterales bacterium
CCTCGAGCACGAGGCGATGCATCAGGAGACGCTCCTGTACATGTGGCACCGCCTGCCCTTCGAGCAGAAGCACCGGCCGACCGGGTACACCCCAACGGTTGAGGCGCCAGCTCCACCGCCTGAATGGATTGATGTGCCGGCCGGACCGGCCACGCTCGGGATCGCCCGCGATTCGATCCCGTTTGCATGGGACAACGAATGTCCGCTGTCCACCGTCGACGTCGCCTCGTTTTCAATCCAGCGCCACGACGTCACGAACGCCGGGTTTCTGGCGTTTGTGGAGGCCGGCGGCTACCGGGACCAGCGCTGGTGGCGGCTCGAGGACTGGCAGTGGCTTCAACAGGATCGCATCGAGCATCCGCTGTTCTGGGAACGGATCGGGGCCGACTGGTACTGGCGCGGGATGTTCGAGTTGATCCCGCTGCCCTCGTCGTGGCCCGTCTATGTCAGCTTCGCCGAAGCGGCGGCGTTTGCGAGGTGGTGCGGCACGCGCCTGCCGACCGAGGCCGAGTTCCAGCGCGCGGCCTATGGAACGCCGAACGGCGGCGAACGCCGCTATCCGTGGGGCGACGCCGCGCCGACGGGCACACGGGGGACGTTTGATTTTTCACAGTGGGATCCGACGCCAGCCGGCAGCCATCCCGACGGCCGCAGCGCCTGGGGCGTCGACGATCTCGTCGGAAACGGCTGGGAGTGGACAAGCACGCCGTTTATGCCCTTCAGCGGCTTCGTGCCGCTCCCGTCGTACCCCGAATACTCCAGCGACTTCTTCGACGGCCAACACTTCGTTATCAAAGGCGCCTCGCCAGCGACGGCACGCGAGCTCGTGCGGCCCACATTTCGGAACTGGTTTCGGGCGCGCTATCCGTACGTCTACGCGACGTTCCGCTGTGCGAGGGACCAGCGATGATCCGCACCGGACGATCGACTGAACGCATTCCGGACACCGCGACCGACGCGGCCACGGGCCAATTTGCGGCCGACGTGCAGTACTACCTGATGCGCGACCCGCGACAACTCCCGTCGCGATATTTCTACGATGGGCTCGGGTCGGCCCTGTTCGACGCGATCTGTCTTCTGCCCTGGTACGGCCTGACCCGCGCGGAGCTGAGACTGCTGCGGGCGCACGGCGCGAGCGTGTTTCGCCGGCTCGACGGCGTCACCGCCGTCGCGGAGCTCGGGCCCGGAAGCGGCGATAAGCTCGTTGCACTGCTCGACGCGGCTGCAGACGGTCGGCCGTCACTCGACGTGCACCTGATCGATGTGTCACGACGCGCGCTCGAGGCGTCGACGCGGCTTGTGCAGACACTCGACGGCGTGCACGTCGTCGCCCACCAGGCGTCATATGAAACAGGGCTGGTCGAGGCCCTGCGCGGGGTGGCCCATCGCGGCCGAACGCTGGTCTTGTTCCTTGGATCGAACATCGGCAATTTCGATCCGCCTGGCGCACTGGCGCTCCTGCACAACATCCGCGCCAGCCTGATGGATGGCGACGCGCTGCTGCTTGGGACAGACCTGATCAAGCCCGAAGCCGCGCTGCGCCTCGCGTACGACGATCCACTCGGCGTGACCGCCGCCTTCAATCGGAATCTCCTCGTTCGAATCAATCGGGAACTGGATGGAAATTTCGATCTCGACCGGTTCGACCATCGAGTCGTGTGGAACGACCACCATTCGAGGATCGAAATGCAGCTCGTCGCCAGACGGTCGCAACGCATCGTTATCCCGCGCGCGGAGCTCGATTTCACCATCACCGAAAACGAGGCCATCTGGACCGAGAGCTCGTACAAATATTGCGATGCGGATGTTGTTGCCTTGCTGAAGGCGACGGGCTTCCAGCCCGCGTGTCACTGGACCGATGAGCCCGATCAGTTCATGCTGACACTCGCCGAAGCGGTGTGACAGCTCGGTCGGACAGCGTAGCTTGACGTCCGACCGCCCTGCGGGCGCGGACTGGCCCGTTCAACGGGCTCGCAGGCGTCAGCGCAGAGCCACGCCGGCGGGCCGGCGTTCCACCGCGCGGAACGCCTTCAGCATGTTCGGCAGTGAGTAATTGGCTTCATGACAGGCGTACTCGTAGAGGGGGCCTGCCGATCGGGTCATCGTCAGCTCACCCGCCCACGGCTCGGTGAACGCCGTCGGGTCGTCAATCTCGAATTGGTAAAGCAGGGTCTCGGCGTCAAACAGCCGGAAACGCTCGACGACGTGCAGATTGCGGTCCCAGCCGAAATTGCCCCCGGCGTCTCCGTAGAAGCCGCCGCCGTCATTGAAGTTCGTCGTGTCCACCACCAGCGTGTTGTCGACCCAGTGACCGATCGAATCACCCATCCACCGCCGGATGGCCGGTGACAGATGCTGACGGCCGTCCAGATGGATGATCCGGGCGTCGTGGAGCATCTCGGCGTACACCACGACCGCGTCGCCCGTTTGAACAATCTGGTAGTTGCTGTTGTAAGAATAGGGCAGCATCGGCGGTCCCGCGGTCGCAAACGCCAGGCACTGATCCTGAAGTCCGGTGTCCTCGGCGCCGTCCGGGTGCTGCTGCCGCTCGACACGCCGGCGCTTGATCTCGGCAGCCGCCGGCGTCAGCGACGGAACGCGGCCGTCCGGAGGGTCGATCACGATGGAAGTCCGCAGGGTCCTGACAGTCCGCGTGCCAAACTCGCGGAAGAAGGTGTTGTACGTCCCGGTGCCGGCGTTCCTCGCCGCCACCTGGGACGACGGTTCTTCGTTGCTCTTCGCGACCTGTCGCTCCCAGTCGGCCGCCTCTTCGGGCGTAAAGAATGGTTTGTCCTTCAATTGGCGGGGGCGTTCGAGGGGGGTCACAGTCGCCGAATTCCAGATCCCGTCGAGGCCGGGATGGCCGGTGCGGCCGGCGCTCTGACTCCAGACGAGCGCCGGAACCAGGCTCAGGGCGGCCACGACCGGAACCACGCATAGCGTTCGTCGGGTCACCGGGGTCCAACCATCGTGAGGTCTTGCCGAGAGTATATTCGAGCGCTGCCGACTAAAGTCCCTCCCCGGGCAACCGTTCCGGTGGTTCCAGGTGTCAGCCCGCGTAATTTGCGCGCAAATCGAACGGTTGGACCGGAACGAAAATTGCGCCGTGGGCAGACGTGCTCCCGCGGCAGGTGTTACAACCCTCGCTCGGATTCAGGATGTGGGAACTGCGCCGCGGCGCGCGGATCGCCACGTGCGAAATCTACGGTGAGGATTGCCGGGTCACCGGCGTCGATCTGCAGCTGATCGAGACCGGCGACATCCTGGTCGCGAAGCGGTGTGTCACGGCTGACGCCGCGCGATGCGCCGTCGAAGCCTTCCGACAGGACTACGAGCGCGCCGGATATACCGAGCCCTGAGCGCCGGGTGGTTACGAACGGAGCCCTTCGATAGGATCGAGGGCAGCCGCGCGTCGCGCCGGCAGCAGGCAGGCTGCCAGCGCCGTGCCGAGTGCGACGGCCAGCGCGGCACCGAACGCCGTCCCGTCGGCGGGCGACACGCCGTACAGCAGGCCGGCGAGCGTGCGTCCGACCGCCAGCGCGCCGGCGGCGCCGGCCAGCCCGCCGATCACCGTCAGCCACATGCCCTGCCGAACCACGAGCCACACGAGGTCGCGCGGTTGCGCACCGAGTGCCATGCGGACGCTCAGTTCCTGCCTGCGCTGATTGACCCCGTACGACAGCACGCTGTAGACGCCGAGCGCCGCGAGCAGCAACGCGGCGCCTGCGAAGCCCCCCATCAACAGCGTCAGCGCCCGCGGCCGGCCGGTCGCCTCGTCGAGTACCTGCTCGAGCGTCCGAGCCGCCGAAAGAGGCAAATTCGGGTCGAGCTGCCGCACCGACGTCCGCACGGCAGCCACCAGCTGTGCTGAATCGGCCTGGCCCCGCAGAACGAGATGGAGCTCGCGGAATGAGAACTGGCGGAAGGTGAAATAGATTGCCGGTTCCACCTCGCGGACGAGCGACTGGTTCTTGAGATTGGCGACGACGCCGACCACGCGGAACTTCGCGTTCGGCGGCATCAGCATGGTGCCCATCGGCCCGATCACCCGCACAGCGGTAGTGAGCGACTGTGCGAGCGGATCGGCGTGCGGCCATTCGCGTCGCGCCAGCGCCTCGTTGATGACGACGGCTCCGGGTGCATCGACGGTGTCGCGGACGTCGAAAAACCGTCCCTGCAGGAGCGGCACACCAATCGTCCGGAAGTAGTCTTCGTCGATGACCTGCTGCTGTGCCTGCGGCCCATCCTGGTCCGCCGGCCGCGGGCGGCCGTCCACCAGAAATGGCAGCCGCCAGGCCGCGTCGAGCGGCAGAAACGTCGTCAGGCCGGCGCTCGCGACGCCCGGCTGCGCGCGAATCGACGTCAGAAGGGCCGAATAGAAATCGGCGATCTTCCGGAAGTCGCGATACGAGTACGGCAGCTCGAGGTTTACGGCGACGGTGTGCGAGGGACGAAATCCCGGCTGCTGGTCGAGCAGACGCAGGAACGACCGCCCGAGCAGCGCAGCGCCGACGAGGAGCATCACCGCCAGAGCCACTTCGGCGATGACGAGCAGGCTGCGGGCCTGGTGGCGGGCGCTCCCATCGGTGCCCCGTCCCGCTTCGCGCAGGCCTCGCGGCGTGTCGGCTCGCGCCATGAACCAGGCCGGACCGACCCCGAACGCCGCGGCTGTGATCACCGCAATCGCGGAGGCAAATATCAGGACGCGCAGATCCAGGCCGATGGCCGTGACGCGCGGCACCGGAATGGGCGACGTCGCCACGACGACTTTGATGACCACGAGCGCGACCGCGCTGCCGAGCGTCGACCCGAGCGCCGCCAGCATCACACTCTCGGTGAGAAACTGGCGGACCAGCCGTCCGCGGCTGGCGCCGATGGCCGTGCGTACCGCGATTTCGCGCTGGCGGACCGTCGCGCGTGCCAGCAGGAGACTCGCGACATTCGCGCAGCTGATCATGAGCAGCAACGCCGCGGCACCGAAGAGCGCGAACAACGCCGGACGAAAGTAGCCCTCGACTTCGGAGGCGAGTGGCACCCCGCGGGCGTGCCAGTCGCCGTTGGTCGCGGCGAATTCGCGTCCCAGCCTGGTGGTCAACGCGCGCAGTTCGCCGTTCGCGCGATCGATCGTGACGCCAGGTCTGAGCCGAAACAGCGCCTCCATGAAATGCGCACCCCGACTGTGCTGCTCGAGTGGCCAGGTCAGTCGCTGCCACACGTCGGTGTCGCCCGGATACTGAAAGCCTGGGGGCATGACACCGGCCACGGTGAACGATTCATCGTTCAACGTCACGAGGCGCCCAACGATGGCCGGATCCGCGTTGAAGCGCTGTTGCCACAATCGATGGCTGATGACAATCGCCAGGTCGCGGGAGTACAGCGGCGACGGCGAAAACGCGGCACCGAGCATCGGCTGAACGCCCATGACGGAAAAGAAATTCGCGCTGGTCTCGATCGCGGCGACCCGCATCGGCTCGCGGCCCGTTTCGGTCAAATTGAGCTGCGGATACCACCAGGCCGCCGCATCATCGAACGCCCGGGACAGGCCGCGGTAATCCATGAAGTTCACCGGCGACAGCCGCTCGTGCGAGAGGCCGTTCGCGTCGTTGGTTTCCCAGATCGTCAGCAGGCGATCCGGATCCGGATAGGGAAGGGGCCGCAAGACCACGCGGTCAAGCAACGTGAAGACCGCCGTGGTGGCGCCGATGCCGAGCGCCAGCGTGAGCACCGCGGCGGTCGTGAAGGCGAGGTTGCGACCGAGCAGGCGACTGCCGAACCGCAGATCCTGGATGAGCGCGTCGGTCACGCGACCTTAGACGACGCACTCGTGCGCAGGGTTGACGTCGACCATTAGGTCTCGTTGTCGAGGTGTCGAGCGCGAACTCAACCGGCTTACGCCTGGGCCGTCGATTCCGTGGTATGGCGAATGCAGTTCTCGATGGTGACCCGCGTTCACCGACGAGGAGGCGCTATGGCGCTCAAGTCGTTAGTCCTGGTGACCGCGATGTTCACGGTGGCCATTTCGTCGACGACCTCAGCACAAACCCTTGTCCAGCCGGGGACCTCGTCCGTGCTGTCTCCCACACGACCGATCGGGAGGGCAACCGACAATACCGACCGGATGGGCATGACGAAAAAACCGCGGAACACATTCCGGATACCTACGCCGTCGCAGCTCCCGAAAAACTGGCACCTGCCGGCGCCCCGCGAACACGGCCGTCGGTAGATGCTCAGGTGCGGCCTACAGCTCGGCCTCGGCGCAGGTCACCGCTTACCGTGGCTGCGACGGACGTGTGGCTGTCGTCGGGACCGTCGGCAACTGGAGGTCTTTCAAATCGAGCTTGTTGACCTCGCTGATGATCTTCGCGTACGCGCGCGTCGTCGCGGCCAGTCCCGGCGCCGGCACCGTCGCCGGCGTCTCGGCATCAGAATGAAAGTACATGTTGTAATTGGAGGCCTGAACGGCGGGCACGAACGCCGCAAGTCGACTCGCTTCACCACCAGGCACGCTATTCTCCGGTTCGGCATAGATGGGAACGCCGAACTCTTCAAATGCCTTGATGGCCGCCTCTTGCAGTTTCGGCCGCTGATTGCCGCCTCCGTACCAGAGGAACCCCGCCTCCGTGTTCACCAGCCGAATCGCTTCGCCGAGCAGCTCCGGTTGCGCGGCGGCCGTGTGCTCCGCATTGACGAGCAGCGCCGTCTTCCTGAACAACTCTTCGTGATGCTCGGCCAGCCACGCCGCGCTGTTTGGCCCGCTGTTGTGATGGCCGGAGGTGCCAATGAAGATGATCGTTCGCCGGCGCTGCGCCGCCGGCACGTGCGCGAAGTATTCGGCGAGGCCTAACATCGTCGCGACGCCCGACGCGTTATCGGTGGCCGATTCGAACCACCCGTCGCGGTGGGCTTCGACGTAGATCGTTTCGTCGGTCGCCCCCTTCAAGGTGCCCCACACAGTGCCGCTCTTCAGACCTGGCACCTGCTTCACCTCCATGCGCAGCTTCAGATGGACGGGGTGACCCTCCGGCGCTCTCGCCACCATTTCGCGAAGATCCTGGCCGTCCTTCATGCCCATCGAGAAGGTCGGCACGCGCGTGCCGGTCGGATAGAGCTGCGTGCGGATGTTACCCGGGAGCTGAATCGAGCAGAGAATGGCGGCCGCGCCGCGCTTCTCGGCGAGTTGCAGCCACGTGGTCCTGGTTCCGTCCTCGCCGACGACGGCTTCCTGCGTCGAAGTGTGCCGCCACGACCCGGGCATCGGGTTGCTGAATATGAGGACCGCTTTCCCGCGCAGGTCGCGACCAATCAGATCCGCTTCGCTGCCGAGGCCCGCGTACACGACTTCGAGATCGACACCGGCCTCCGGCGTGCCGGGCGTCGTGTAGGCCGGCTGTGCCGTCTCGAGCCGCAGCGCCTTCCCGGCGCTCGTCGCCGTCAGATCCCAGGACTGCGGAAACCATTGCGGCGTCAGGTCGATCGGATCCAGGTGCACGTCGGTTAACCCAATCCGCGTCATCTGGTTCATCAGCCACTGCGCGTTTTCCTGGTCGGCGGAGCTGCCGATGATGCGGCCCCAGAACTGCGGATGGCCCGCATCGCGGTACCGCCGCGACACGGCGCCGAGAGTGCTGACGTACTGCAAGAGATGCGTGCCGTCGATCGCTTCGTACGCGCGTTCATCGGACAGGAGACGCCATTTGAGGAAGTGCTCGTCGAGCGGGAAGACCGCCATCGGCGGTGTCCCGCGTCCGCGCGCGGCGGGCACCGCCTGGCCCGCCTGCGCGGTCGGAGCCTGCGCGACGCCGGCCGGCGAAATTGCCAGGCCGACCATCGTGAACGCGGCGAGAGTGAGGCTGACGTGTCGCATAGCAAGCGTCTCCACTAATCCGTCCGGAGACCGACGATACGCTCCGCCAGAGGGCGAGTCAACCGCACGCCGCACGCCCGTCGAGCCTCCCGTCAGTTGGACGGCGCGGGGCCGACAGTGGCCACACCGGTGGCCGCCCCCACGTTCAGCGGACGCCCGTGAGCGGAGAGTTCACCAAACAGCGCCATGGGGAATCGGGTCGTCTGTTCCAGCGGCCCATGACGACAACTTCTTTTCGGTTGCTGTCGCCGCGCGTCTCGCTGTGATCGACGGGTCGCCTCGACCGACGAACCAGATCAGGTCCCCGGCCGGTTGCTAGGTCGTCTTCCTCGGCACGAACGCGAGGAACCGACGTGGATTGTCGTAGAGGATCTTGTGCAGCGTCTCGTCGGCGACGCCCGCCTGCCGCAACTTTGGAGCGAACACGGTCACCGTGTTGCCGTAGCCAGGGCGCGCGGCGCTCCGGCGCCCCGTGAAGTCTGAACACAGGAGCAGGTGGTCCGCGAACCCGGCCTCCAGAAAGGCGAGCACCATCGTCACTTTCTTGTCGTCCGGTACGAGCCCGCCGGTCACACGGTCGAAGCCGACGAACGCGCCGCGCTTCGCGATCT
>JBPYEE010000849.1:0-4292 GCA_051985095.1 Vicinamibacterales bacterium
GACACCTGGGAATCGTATAAGGAGAAGGTTGAATCCCACGTCGGCCCAAGTGGATTCATGCTGTTTATGCTTATCGACCATGGCGGTTGGATCAAGAAGGCCGGCATCGACCGGAAAGTGTTGCGCCTCATCATCGGCAATCCGCTGATAGCGATCACGATGTTGCGTCACGACGTGACCGCGGGTCTCTTCGCTCCGGTCGAGTTGCTTGTCGTCGAGGAGGACAACGGCCACAGTAGCTTGATCTACGTCAAGCCGTCGTCCCTCATGGTAGTCGAGCACAATCCGGCGCTGCGTGCGGCCGCGCAGGAACTCGACGCCAAGTTGGCCGCGCTGGCTGCCAAGGCCGCAGGGTAATCGTAAGCAGCGATGCGCTGCATGAGGGCTCGGGTGCGTCCGACGTCGGCGTAAACGTCAAGATCAGACCCGCGCCAGCCCGTCAAGCCCGCGGACATTCAAACCCCACTGATCGATCAGGTCGAGGCTGGAGAACACCCGCCCAGTGATGTCGGCGGGACAGTCGCAGAGCGCGACGACAGCCTCCACGATCTCCTCGACAGATTCGAAAAGCTCAGCGGGAAGCTGATCACCGATCAACTCGGCGAAGCCCTCGCTCATCACCGCGACGCGCGGTCCCACAGCGTTCACGCGGATCCCCGAACCATAGAGGTCGCCGGCGAGTCCCCCGGTGATGCGGTTCAGGGCTGCCTTGGTGGCGCCGTAGAGTTCCATCGTCGATCCCTGCGGGCCGAGATAGAAGGGCGGTCCCTCCGGTAGGCGGGCGCCGGCGCTGGTCAGGTTGACGATCCAGCCCTCTCCGGCCTGCCGCATGTCCGGGATCGCCGCCTGCGCAAGGCTCAGCGGCGCAATCACATTGCATTCGAGGGCAAGACGCTGCTGCGCTGTGCTGACGTCGGTGATCGGGTGGGCGCTCGCCGCGGCGGCGTTGTTGACCAGGATGTCGATGGGGCCGCCCAGAATCTCGTTTGCCTGAGGTATGACTCGTGACCGCGCAATGTCGTCGGCGAGGTCGGCAACGACCGAGCCCACCGTGGCCCCATAGCGCTGGCAGACCGCCTGTGTCTGGAGCAGACTGCCCGTCGACTGGTCGTTGGCTTCAAGCGTGCGGGCCACCAACACCACGCTGGCGCCCTCGGCGGCGAGCCGCTCCGCGATACCGGCCCCGATGCCGCGGCTGGCGCCGGTCACCACCGCTCGTCGTCCGGCGAATCTGCCACCCATTACGAAGTTCCTTCTGTTGTAGGCGATTTGTTCTCACGCTGCCTCGCAGCGGTTCGGCGGCCTGCCGCCGTGAACGCGGCGAGGTCGTATTTCTGCCGGCTGCTCTGGGAGGTTTCCAGCGCAAGGGCAGCCGCAAGCGACAGGTCCTCTCCTCGGGCGTACAGGTCGAATATCTCGCCGACTGCGGGTTTCGCCGGGACCCGCTCGGCGAGGTCGAGGGCGAAGGGCACGAGCCGCTCATGTGGGACAACATGATTGACCAGGCCAATGCGCAGTGCCTCGGAGGCATCGACGAATTCGCCAGAGATCGACATCTCGCGGGCCTTACGGATCCCAACGGCACGGGGGAGCAGGGCGGTCAGCCCCCAGGTCGGCACCACTCCGAGCATCGCGTGTGTGTCCGCGAACCGGGCTCGCTCGGAGGCCACGATGAAGGAACAACTCAGCGCGATCTCCAACGCTCCGGATACACAGGCGCCGTTGACGGCACAGATGATCGGCTTACGCATGGCACGGACGGCGGCGGCAGGTGTGGGGTCCAACGGGCTGCCGGATTCATCGGGACCGCGCTGCAGCTGTTTGAAGTCCACACCCGCGCTGAAGACGGGATCGACCGCAGTCAGCACGACCACGGCCACGCTGTCGTCGCGGTCGGCGCCGGCGATCGCTGCGCGCAGCGCAGTGCGCAGCGGGCCGTGCAAGGCGTTCTTGGCCTCGGGGCGGTCAATGGTCAGCAGGCGCACGGACCCGTCCTGCTGAGTGCGGAGATGTTCGCTCACGCGATGCTCATTTCATGGTGGTGGCGAACGGGCAAGTGCTTGAGACCTCCGACGAACGTCATTGCCGTCAGCTCCGGCTGACCGGCCACACACAAAGGGCGACCGTGCTCGCAGGGTGCACTGTGGGATAAAACCACAGTGATTTCTTAGCAGGCGTGGGGCCTGGCCACAAGGGGTGCCCCGAACGTAGGAAAGCGACTGCGACCGGTCTGACCCGCCACGATCGGTCACACCGGATTGGGAGGACAAGACGTGAAGGTACATCTGCAAGTGAATGGGTCGCCGACCAGCGCGCGCGAAAGCACTCGCAGGATTGCGGCGCTGGGCGCCGACGGATCGGTGTTCTTCACCGGGCCGGGTGAGTGGCGAGCGAAATTGCGAGCCCGCTGCGTCTTGCGTGAGCGATTACCGGGAGCGTAGATTAAAAAACCGTTGATTTCCTAAGTGGGTAGCAGCGCAACACTGGCACGCCGCCGAGAGCGGGACGGCCGACTACCGGGAGAACACATGGCTAACGACACACTCCGTACCTTCATGGATCGGCCGCTGGACTTCTTCGAAGAGTCGCTGACGAAGATGCACAGCCTCCCTCGCGCCGAGCTCGAGGAGCTGCAGCGCGAGGCGATGATCGAGCGTTTCGCCGAACACCGCGAACAGATCGAGATGGTGCGCAAGCTGGCCGATCGGCTCGGTGTCACCTCGGTGGACAAGTTCGACGACATGGTGCCGTTGATGTTTTCCCACACCGCCTACAAGTCATATCCGCCGGCGCTGCTCGACAACAAGCGGTGGGATCTGATGACCCGTTGGCTGGACAAGCTCACGACCTATGACCTGTCACAGGTCGACGTCGAGGGCGTCGACACGATCGACGAGTGGCTTGACCGACTGGAAACCCAAACTCCGGTTGAGCTGGTGACGTCGTCGGGGACGACGGGAACCTTTTCGATCATCCCGAAGGACGAGCCGACCACGATCCAGGGCATGCACATCTGGAAGATGATGGTCTTCCAAACGTTCGGCAAAGAACCGACGGACGACGAACTCAACCCCGTGGTCGACGTGATCTGGCCCAACTACAGCGAGGGCCGGTTCGGCATGACCCGGATGGTCCCGTGGATGAAGCGGGAATTCACCGGAGGTGACGAGAGCCGGTTCCACGCGCTGTATTCCGGCGCTATGGACACCGACCTGATGTTTTTGGCGAACAAGATGAGGGCCGCGGCCGCTCGCGGCGAACTGGATCGATTGCAGCTCGATCCCAAGCTCGCCGCGCGCAAGGACGAGCTCATCGCGATGCAGGCGCGGCAGGCCACCGAGGTTCCCGCGTTCCTGGCGCGCCTGACCGACGAGCTTCGCGGAAAGCGGGTGTTCATGACGAGCACCTACAACCTCATGTACAACCTTGCGTCCGCCGGTCTTGCCGAGGGCGTCCGGGCAGACTTCGCGCCGAACTCGGCGATCCTCACCGGTGGCGGCGGCAAGGGCCAGGTCCTGCCCGACGGCTACATGGGCGTCATCAGGGAGTTCTACGGCGTCAGAATCCAAGAGGGCTATGCGTTCTCCGAGCACAACGGTGTGCACTTCGCATGCGAGGAGGGGCGCTATCACATCCAGCCGTGGGTCATCCCGTTCCTGCTCGATCCGGATACCAGCGAGCCGTTGCCGCGCACCGGCAGGCAGACCGGTCGGTTCGCCGTCTACGACGTGATCAACCAGAGCCATTGGGGCGGTGTCATCACCGGCGACGAGGTGACCATCGACTGGTCGACGCCGTGTCCGTGCGGCCGCAGGACCGTCGCCATCGAGCACGGCATCCTGCGCTTTTCCGAGAAGAAAGACGTCGACGAGGACAAGATTTCCTGCGCGGCCACCCATGAGGTGCAAAACGAGGCCATCGACTTCCTGCGGGAGTTCCAGGGATGAGCACGTTCACGGTGCCGTTGTTCGTCCGCGGTGAACTGATCACCGACGATCTCGTCGAATTCGCCACCCGGTTGGATCACCGCTTCCAAGCTCCGGACGCGGCCAAGCATGTGCACGCGCTGCCGTTGCGCAACCCGGCAGACCTGGCCGATTTGTACGCGGTGTCATTCGACGAGATCCTCGACGTGCTGGAGGAATTGGGCAGCGCGCTGGCGTTCGAGAAAAACCCCTATGTCCAGGAGGCATACGAGGCCTGCTTGGTCTCAAACCCGATGCCCGCGTCGATACTGCGAACCGGGTATCTCGCGTTGCCGGCGCTGTTTACCCGCGACGGCATGCGTGAGC
>JBPYEE010000850.1:0-4632 GCA_051985095.1 Vicinamibacterales bacterium
TGTCATACAGCATGTGGATGCCGACCTCGTCGTAGTCCCATGAGTCATTCGGCGTGTACTGGAAGTGCCAGGCGAGCTTGCCGGTGTCGATATTCAGCGCGACCACCGAATTCGTGTACAGATTGTCGCCCGGGCGCGCCTGCGGATCGTATTGAGGAATCGGGTTGCCCGTTCCCCAGATGGTGAGCTTGGTCTCCGGATCGTATGAGCCGGTCTGCCAGAGCCCTCCTCCGCCGGTTTTCCACGCGTTGTTCTTGTCCTTCCACGTTTCGCTGCCGGGCTCGCCCGGCTTCGGCACGGCATACCAGCGCCACAGCTCGTTGCCGGTCCTCGCGTCGAGCGCCGCGATCCATCCGCGCGTCTTGCCGTCGCCGGCGCCGTTGGCGACAAGGACCTTGCCGTCGGCGGTGATCGGGGCCGCGTAGAATCGTTCACGGCTGCCGAATTCGTTCGTGCCGGCAACTTTCTTGTCCCAGACGATTTCGCCGGTGCCGCGGTTGATCCCGATCACACGGCCATCAGGAAGGTTCGCGATCACGAGGTCTTCCCATAGCGCGATGCCGCGTGTCCGCGGCACGTTACCCTGGTGCTTGACCCCGGGATCGGTGACCCACACAAATTGCCCTCGGCTCGAATCGCGAGCGTCAATCTTGTAAACCGTTCCCCAGCCGTCGGTCGTGTACATCATGCCGTTGTCGATAAGCGGATTGACCTCGTTCTCGGGGCCGTTCTGGCCGACGTCCTGCATGCCCCCCAACGCGAGCGCCCAGGCCATCCGAAGGCTCTTGACGTTGTCCCGATTGATTTGCGAGAGCTTTGAGTAGCGCGTCGACCCATAGTCGCCATTCATCATGAGCCAGTTCTGCGGCTCGTTCATCGCGTTGATCAATCGGTCCCGGTTGACGGTCATCGAGTACTGGGCAGCGACAAACGCCGCGGCCGACACGACGCCCAGAACGACGAGAGCAGGTCTCACGCACGGTCGCGCCCGATGTCGCATGGCGACCTCCTTGTTGGCTGCCACGCGATTATGCTGGCGGTCGAGCCTTTGTCAAGCGCCGAGCGCCGGGGTGTTGTTGACCAGGGCGCTGTCGGCGTCGTTTGATGTGGGATCCGGCCGCACTCCGGAAAGCCATGACCGGCAGCCACGTCGACGAGCGACAGCCACCTCCAGCAGCGTGACAGGAGGGGCGTTGCGAGGCCCGATCTGCCGTGATTTTTTCGTGACAGTCGCACGAGCGGCAGGAACCGGCCACCTACGCTGCCGATCATCGTCGCGCCCGAGGGCGGTGTCAGGGCAGGTCGGTTCTCACCAAGGAAGTCATGAAGGCCAACCCAGAAAAACAGTGGAAAATGAGGCAGAACAAATCCCATGCTCCAGCGCCTGCGGGCCACAGGTCTGTGGTGGCCGACGTCGGCGGCATTCCTGGTGCGGTCCGCTTTTCGGGGGCGCACAGACCTCGTGCCGTCAGACGCGGACGCCCTGCGGGCGGCGACGGACTGGGTTGGCCGCGCGCAGGACGCGACGCACGATGGCGGGATCGCCGGCCGCTACGCCCTCGCTAAAGGCTGGACGTCCTCGTATCCCGAGACAACAGGTTACGCGGTACCGACCCTTTTGGCGCTCGCCACTGCGCTCGACGACGAGCGCTATCACGCGCGAGCGGCTCGGTGCGTGGACTTCCTCCTGTCGGTGCAGCTGCCGGATGGCGCCTTTCCTGCAGGCGACGTTGCCGAGAATCGGACTCGGCCCTCACTGTTCAACTCTGCTCAAATCGTGCACGGCCTTCAGTGCTGGCACCAGGCCACCGGTGAGTCATGCGCACTCGACGCGATGGTGAAGGCCGCCCGCTGGATCTGCGATGTGCAGGATGCCGACGGCGCGTGGCGTGCGCACTTCTATCACGGCCTCGCGTGCACGTACAGCGCTCACGCCGCCTGTTGGCTGGCAGAATTGGGGGCCTACACCCGGAGAAGCCACGTTCACGATGGCTGCGTCGCGGAATCTCTTATGGGTACTCCGCCATCGAGACGCGGCAACCGGATGGATCGACGCATGCGGCTTTTCCGAAGCCGATCATCGCGCGCAGCGGGCGCTTACCCATACCATCGCGTACACGCTGCGGGGAATCCTGCTCATGGCCCAGCGTCTCGGCGTCGCGGAAGGCGTAGAGTCGGTGTCTGTGGCAGCCCAGGCCCTGATGCACCGGTTGGAGCGATCGCACACGCTGCCAGGCATCTTGAATCATGAGTGGCGCGCGTGCACCAGGGACGTGTGTCTGACCGGCAACGCGCAACTGGCGGCATTGTGGCTCCACCTCGCAGACACGACTGGCGACCTCAGGTATATCAACGCGGCATTCCAGGCGATTGTGAGGTCAAACAAAGCCAGTTGCTTGACTGCGCAGCCGGCGGCATCCGTGGCGGCGTGCCCGGCTCGCGGCCGGTGGGGGGCCAATACATTCCTTTGCTTGGCCAAACTGGGCCGCCAAGTTCCTGATCGACGCGCTGCTCGCGAAGCGTCGGTGCCTTTCACAATGGCCCTCGCTCGCTCGCGCGGCGCACGACAGCGCCGTCGAAACGCGGTCGCTCGCAAACGAATGCATCAGGCCGCGAAGGTCCAGGGTGCGAGTGGCCGTATACACGTCTCGGGTTTCACAACTGTTCGTCCGGCTCGCGCACGACTGGCAGCGCCAGGGGTTCACACCGTCCCTCGTCGTGATCGAAGCCGGTCCGCGGTACTCACCGCGACGTCTCGCATCCTCGCTTAAACATCCGACCGACGACAGCGCGACCGTGTGTCGACGGCTCGCCTGGCCGTTTCGTCGCGTCGCGCACATCAACGCCGCGGAAGCGGTGGAGGCCATTCGCGCGGTGTCGCCAGATCTCGCCGTCAATACTGGGTCACGCATTCTCCGCCACCCTGTGCTCGCAATCCCGCGCCTGGGCACGATCGGTGTGCACATGGGACTGTTGCCGTTCTATCGCGGCATGAATGTGGCGGAATGGGCCGCGCTCCGCGGTGATCAGGTGGGCTGTTCGGTGTTCCTCCTGGACGGAGGCATCGACACGGGGGACATCGTGGCGACCGTGGTCGTGGACACCACCGGATGCCGATCGCGCAGCGAGCTTCGCTCGCGCGTCGACGACCGGCAGATGGCCTTACTCCTCGAGACTCTCGCGGGCATTCTGGCGCATGGCGAGCTCTTACACTCCAGGCCTCAACGACCGGCGGACGGGCAGCAGTTCTACCCCATGCATGACGATCTGCTGCGGATCCTCGACGCGCGGCTGGCACAGGCGCCGGCGTCTGACTGCCGCACCGTGACGGGAGCTTGGCCGTTAGTGGTTGCGCAGAAAAATGTCAGTTTGGCCGGTCGCGAAGGTGTATAAGCGCACTCGCGAATAGAGAGGAGACGAGGATGCCCCGTAGAGGTCGCCGGAACTTCCCAGGACTCACAACTCTCGCCATGTGCCTCGCGGCGGCAGCCGTTTCGGCGCAAGTAGGAGGGCCAGGCCAGCCATGGCGGGGCGCTGGCGCCCAGCCCTGCTTTGGCGCCGATGGCGGTGTCCTGCAGTGCGCGGCGCAGCCGCGCACCATTGCGATTCGCGCCGGCCGGTTGATCGACACCAACGCGGGCCGCGCGTTGACCAATCAGGTGGTCGTGCTTCAGGGGGAACGCATCAGCGATGTCGGCCCCGCGGCGCAAGTCACGATTCCCCGGGACGCGCTGGTTATCGATCTCAGCAACGAGACCGTCCTTCCCGGTCTCATCGACGCACACACGCATATGTTCAACACGCCGAAACCTGGAATGTCGCGCGAGGCGTCGATCCTGATCGCAATCCAGCACGTGCAAGCAGATCTGCGCGCGGGCTTTACTACGATCCGCGACATGAGCACACACGGCAATGGCTACGCGGATGTGGAAATCAAGAAGGCGATTGACTCGGGCATGATCGATGGCCCGCGGGCGCAGGTCTCGACGCGCGGAATCGTCTGGGCCGCGCCGGGCCGCACAGAATCGACCACCGTCAATCCGCTTGCGAGCGCTGTGGTCCACTCGGTGGAGGAAGCACGTGCCGCCGTCGACGACCAGATTCAGCATGGCGCCGACTGGATCAAACTGTTCCCAACCGGCGGCTACGCCTTTCAGCCGTCGGGCAAAGTCGATTACGTGCTCACGTATCCGATGCCGGTGTTGCAGGCGCTCGTGGATGAGACCCATCGGCTCGGCCGAAAATCTGCGTGTCATGTGTATGGCGGAGAGGGCCAGAAAAACGCGATTCTCGCCGGGTGCGACACCATCGAGCACGCCTTCGATCTCGATCAGGCACAAGCGAATCTGATCGTCGCGAAGGGCCTCGCCTACGATCCCACGCTGGTGCGCTACACCGAGCCCTACCTCGATGACGCCGACATGAAAAACACCGGTGGCAAGTTCACGATGAGCGCCATCTTCACGAAAGCCGTCGTCCTCGCGAACCGGACAAGCGGCATGAAGATCATGATCGGCAGCGGCGTGGATGGCGCCTCTTATGCGCACGGCACGCAGGCGCTCGATTTCGCCGCGTTCGTGAAGCTCGCCGGGTTCACGCCAGCGCGCGCAATCCAGGCCGGGACCATCGTCA
>JBPYEE010000851.1:0-6166 GCA_051985095.1 Vicinamibacterales bacterium
TTCACGGACTGGGAGGTCCGCAACAACTTGATGGGTAACCCACCCTCGCTCTTTGAGTACGGGTTCCCGGATTTGACGTTTGGATTCGGCACCGAGAGCGTGACCAATGTGGCGCCGACTCCCGAACCGCTCAGTGTGACCCTGCTCGGCGCCGCCCTTTTCGGTCTCGGCATTCGGAGCGTCCATGAGAGGCGCATCAAGCGGCGCGCGTCACTGCCTCACGCACAACATGTGCGAGACGGGACCTGATTCGGAGTACGGTCTTGATCGGTTTTTTTCTTCACACCCTGTCCTGAGCCTGCCGCTACCGAAACGGCGAGTCGGCGACAACACTCTCCCAACGCTGAAGGCTCGTCAAGGAGGCTGGCCGATGGCTCCCGAATGCGCACGTCACCGTCCCCACCTCAACTCGTGCGACCACGGATCGAGCACGCGCGTTGCCGGCCTCGAAGCGATCATCGCTCGACGTCCGGCCGCGGATGCCGAACTTCAGGACCTGCGCCGACATCTGGATGTTCAGTTCAAGCGCATCGCGCAGATCCAGGGGACTTCATGGTTCCGTGCGAGCCAAGAACGGCAAAGTCTCGTGTTGCCACCGGCGCGAGCCTCACCGAGAGGAGAGCAGGTTCCGGTGCCGTCGACCGAAATATCAGCAGGGGTCACCGCCGCGTACGGCCAGAAACCCCAGCCCAAACCAGAGACCTCTCGATTCTGTTAGTTCCGGTGTTTTGCGGGTGATGCCGAGCTGAGCCACGCTTCAATGTCGGACAAGCTCGGACCGCATGTTGCGACAAAATCGGCGGTGTCGCTGGTGAAGATCGCCCAGTTGCCTGCGTCCTGCCGCAACGTGTAGCCAAGCTGTCGCGCCCGATCCGTGAGTTCACGACTGAGGATGGCGGTGACCTGCTCGTCGGTTTGACTGAACTGGAGTCGAAGCGTTTTCAAAATGGGTCCGCCTTCGCGCAGATCTTTGATCAGCAGGGCGTAATGAGTGTCATTGGCTCCCATGAAGTCGAAGAGTTCCTTGATCTGATTTGCCAGATGAAGAAGGCCCGCATCCGACGTCGCCACGACGCCGGCGCGTTCCGCCGGTTTCACCGCCTCTTTGACCGCCTTCTCAATCGCGCTACGCGAGTCCACATCCCATCCGTCAAGGCCTTTGAGGCCGGCTTCAAGGATTTTCACGAGGTGACTGACTTCCGCGTCGGTCGAGTTGATCCAAGACATCACGAGGGCCTCAACTACCCAAATATCGGCAGTTTTCCACACGCACAGTTCACGCCCCTGCACAGAGCAATGTGGCCGGAACAGGGCCGTTCGACCGGACCCTTCCCTCGGACCGCAGGATGCTCGTGGCGGCGCCAGCGGTGTGCGGTACGCTCTGACACACCTCGTGCAGGGACGCGTCACAGCGTGCCAACGAAGTCGTCAGTCTTTCAGTCGGCGGCGGCTCTGCGTTTCGAGGCGCTTTACAGACCGTGTAAGACTTTTCGCATCGCGCCTGAACGCCCGAGCCAGCCGGGGGTCATACGGCCTTTCCGACGGATGCTCGACCGCCACCGGAAGCTCCTTCGGTTCCCCAGAGACTTGCCAAGAGACCTTACGATTGCTGGCGCCACCGGCGATCTTGAATCGGCCACTGCGACCCTGGCCGGTGACGTGAAGGTTTGGTGCTGGGCCGCCGACCGGAGTGAGGTGGTAGGTGAGGCGGGTGTGACGCTCGCTGAGTCCCCTGGGTAGTCTGACGATCGCTTCACCGCGGCGATCCAGATCGACGATGCCCGCAGCTAACACCATTGGAAAACGTAACCACCAGGGAAACACCAGCAGCCTGTTGCCCACATAGAGGTTACCGGTAATCGTGACGTCGCCCTCAAATCGGCCTGCAAATGGTCCGATTGTCGCATTGGGTGACGAGCGCGGGACTCGGCCATGAATGGCATTGCCTGTCGTTTTCGGTCCGTCCGGCTGATCCTGACAGCTGCCAAAGACTCCGTCGCCCGCGAAGCTTCTTCCGTGGACTCCTACATGGTGGGCACTGTCGCCGCGCACGCCCGTGCCGTCGTCTGAGCTCCCCTGAACCGCACATTTCTGAAAATTTCCGCCGCCACCCACTGGTGGGAGCACATTCGCGGCGCCACTCTGCCCTCGCACGCCGAAGGAATTGGCGCTGAATGCGACAACGCCTTGACCGTTCTGAAACGGAGCGACGGCATTGACGCCGGCGCCGGAACCGAACGAAAAGCCTTCAACGGCACTATCCTCGAAGCTCGTGCCTCGCACTCCAACGCCAGATGAGCTGGCGCCGTGGACGCCCGTTCCGCCGCTGCTTTTTCCAAACACGCCGTCGTCGCTGGTGCTCGAACCTGCCACGCCGGCCGCCGAATAGCTGATGCCTTCGACGCCCACCCCAACGGCACTTCGTCCTCCGATGGCATTGCCGTCCAGACCCTGGACGTGCAGTCCAGATACCCCCGCACCGCCCGTCCACGTCAGATCTGTCTCGGAGTCGGCTGTATTGTTACTGCCAAGAATCAGGTCGTCGCCATCCGACATAAGAACTCCTTCTGGCGGGGCGGACTCGACCAGGCGAACCCTTCGGCTGAAGTCGAAGCGACCGTTCAGCTTGCATGGCCGATCCGGTCGACCGGCGGATCCGTTCGGCCTCGTTGCTTCACGCGCGTTTTAGCCGCAGATCGGCTTTGCGCGGCGCCGGGCGACACCTTGTCGCGATCCGGGAATGAGCGTGGCGGAGCCTGTAACCAGGTTTTGGTTGACAGCCGCAGCTCCGTCGATCGCATGGCGATTGGTCCTCGTCACACCGAATCCAGCCTGTGGGGCACGGGCGGCGCGACGCTGGCGGCGCCCGGCTCGATGAATGCGCTGGTGCGGTCGAATTGCCCGCGGTCATCGATCCGAGCGTCAGCGTGGACGCAGGCGACGGGCCAACGCGTTGTGCGGGGCGACGCGTGATGAGGGCGATCGGCTCGTCCGGTAACGGCACGCTCCGGGACGGTAACGCTGCCATCAACGTGATTGGCGTTGTTTGGGCGCGGTCACCCTCCTGAAGCAATCTCGATCGTGCAAACGCTGCCTTCTTGGTCAGGTAGCCCGTCGGTACGACGCTGACGTGCGGATGGTGGGGTAGGATGCTGTCGTGCTGTTCGACTTCCTTCAGGATCTCCGATACGCGCTGCGAACGCTCTCGAAATCGCCTGCCTTCACGGCGACGGCACTCGTCACGCTTGCGATCGGAATCGGGTCGACTGTCGGGACATTCTCCATTATCAACACCATCCTCCTTCGGCCGCTGCCGGTCCGCGCGCCGGGTGAGTTGGTGACAATCGATGCGCAGAACGTGGCCACCGGATCGGAAGTCGGTGCATCGTGGACGAAATATCTCGCCGTCCGCTCCGGCAGTCACGTCGTCCAGGACGTTGCGGCGTACATTTCACGTGATCTCGCATTCAGCGACGGCCGCACGCCACAGCAAGTCGTCGGTGCGCGCGTGACGTGGAACTTCTTCAGCGTGCTCGGCATTGCGCCGGCCGTCGGCCGCGCCTTTCTGCCCACTGAGGACGTGGAAGGTGCGGCGCCAGTCGCCATCCTCAGTGACGGCTTCGTGCAGCGGCAGTTGGGCGGCGTCGCGTCGGCCGTGGTCGGTCGCAGCGTCATCATCGACGGACGGGCGACCACGATTGTTGGCGTCTTGCCCGCCGGCTTCCGGTTCGAGTTCACCGATCGCGATCCGCAGCTGTACCTGACGTCCGTGTTCACACCGAGCGTGATGACGACGGCGCAGATTCAACACGGCGCGGGGTTCCTCAGCTACGTGGCGCGATTGAAGCCCACTTACACGGTGCGCGAAGCGGCTGCCGATCTGGTCGTCATCGATCAGCGATATAGAGAACAGTTCGGCTCCTACGTCGATGCGGTCCGGTATCGGTTGCACGCCGTGCCGTTTGCGGACAGTGTGGTGGGTGACGTGCGGCCCGGGTTGCTGCTGCTGATGGGCGCGGTCGCGCTGGTGCTGTTAATTGCGTGCGCAAACGTCGCCCATCTGTTGCTGGCTCGCGCGACGTCCCGGCAGCACGAAGTCGGCGTCCGGTTGGCGCTTGGCGCAACCCGCGCCCGGCTCCTGCGCCAGTTTCTCACCGAGAGTCTGTTGTTGGCGGCCGGCGGCTGTGCAGTTGGGTGGTGGGCGACCAGCGCCATCATTGACGTGCTCATCGCTCACGGACCGGCGGCTATTCCGCGGCTGCATGACGTCCAACCCGACCGAACGGTGCTGGCCTTTGCCATCGCCGTGTCGGCGGCGGCGGCGATGCTCTTCGGTCTCGTCCCTGCGCTCCGTGCGAGTCGCGTCAAGGTCGGGGAAGTGCTGAAAGACAGCCGCGCGGGAGGGCCGACGAGCCGGACGGCGAGTCGGCTGCACAAGCTGCTTGCAGCCTCCGAGACGGCGGTCACCGTCGCGCTGCTGATTGCGGCCGCGTTGTTGATTCAGAGTCTGGTCCGAATGCAGCGCGTCGACTTCGGATTCAACCCGACCCGCGTCTATGCCGCTCACGTGTCCCTGCCGCGTGCGAAGTACCCGGAGCCGTATCAGCGCGAAGCGTTCTTCACCCGTCTGCTCGAGCGCGTTCGAGACGAGCCCGGACTTCAGAACGTCGGCGCGATCAGCTATCTGCCGATGGGCGGAACCAACTACGGGTTCTTCTTCTATCTTGAGGAAGCGCCTGAGCGGGACGCCGTCATCTCCGTGCGCCACGTCGGGGGCGATTACTTCCGCGCGATGCAGATTCCGCTGCGGCGCGGCCGCGTGTTCACCGACGAGGACGACGCGCGCGCGGCTCCCGTCGCAATCATCAACGAAACAGCTGCGCGGCGATACTTCCCCGACGCCGATCCGATTGGCCGACGGCTCGCCAGTACGAGCGATCGGATTCTCCGCCAGATCGTCGGCGTCGTCGCGGACGTGCGATTCGACGGACCCGCTAAGGGCGGTCAAGAGGAGCTCTACATCCCCTATCGGCAGCTGCCGTGGCCGGAGATGACGATTGTCGTCAATTCGCAGGCTTCAGCCGACGAGGTAATCGCGGCGCTGCGTCGGCACGTCGCCGCGCTCGACACCGATCAAGCCATCGCGGACATCCGTCCAATGACCGCGGTGGTCGCCAGCTCGATGACCGAGCGTCAGTTTACCGGCGGTCTTCTCGGCACGTTCGCCGGGATCGCCACGGTGCTGACGATGATCGGCGTGTACGGCGTGATGGCGGTGTTTGTGACTCATCGGAACCGGGAATTTGGCATCCGCATGGCTCTGGGCGCTCGACCGGGCGACCTCATACGACTCGTCATGATCGAGGGCCTCCGAATGATCGCGATCGGCACGGCAGTCGGTGTCGCCGGCGCATGGGCCGCGCGGCGCGCGCTGAGCGGCCTGCTGTTTGGCGTCACGGCCGCCGACGTGACGACCTACGCTAGTGGCGTTGTGTTTGTGGGGGCCGTTGGTCTGATCGCCTGCTTTCTGCCGGCGCGTCGCGCCGCAGCACGCGACCCGCTCCAGGCACTCCGCTACCAGTGACCGGCCTCGATTGCTCCCTCACGGTTGTGAGGGAGCGGCGCGCACATCGCTCAGCCGCCGGCGCTGGTCGCCGTGTTCATCGAAGTTGGTCGGCGCGAGCCACGCTTCGAGCGCCGCGCGAACCGCCGGCCACTCGGAGTCGATGATCGAGAACCAGGCGGTATCACGGTTGCGGCCCTTGACGACCCACGCCTGCCGGAACGTTCCCTCGAACGTGAACCCGAGCCGTTCGGCGGCACGGCACGATGGCTCGTTCAGGCTGTCGCACTTCCATTCATATCGGCGGTAGCCGAGCTCGTCGAACGCGCGCCGCATCAGCAGATACATCGCCTCGGTCGCCGCCGTGGTCGCTTGCAGCCGAGGGGCATAGTTGATGTGCCCCACTTCGATGACGCCATTCGCCGGATCGATCCGCATCAGCGCCACGACGCCCTCGGCAGCGCCGGTGTCGACCGACACGATGGTATGGAACAGCGGGTCGTCTTTCGTCGCAATGTCGGAGAGCCACGCTCGGTACGCGGCGAGATCCTGAAAAGGCTCGACTGGAAGATACGTCCAATTGCGGCCGTCGGCATCCTCCGA
>JBPYEE010000852.1:0-5412 GCA_051985095.1 Vicinamibacterales bacterium
TCACCACCTGCACCGGCAACGACGTCGTGGCTCCGGCGGGATCCAGCTCAAAATTCGTGTGGTTGACCACGTTGAACGCTTCCACGCGAACGTTCAGATTCGAGTTGGCGCTGAGTTTGAAGCGGCGTACCAGCGACAGGTCGACGTTGTACTCCGCGGGTCCACGGACGGTGTTCCGCCCGACATTCCCGATGCCGACCGGCAGCACCTGGGTGCGTGATGCGCCGCTGCCGGTGTACAGCGGGCCCACGGGCACGAACGGAAAGCCCGGATCGCCCGGGGCTGGGAAGAAGCGGACCGTGCCGTTCGGTCCCGGAATCAACTCGGTCGGCAGATCGCCCGATTGACTTGGCCGTGGATTACTGAGCGGCAGGGCGCTGATCCCTGTTTCGGTAATCGTCGCGGGCAGTCCTGATCGTGCGGTCACGAGCGTGTTGATCTGAAAACCGTAGGGCAGATCATAGTTCACGGCGCCGCTGAAGACATGGGTGCGATCGAAGGCCGACAGGCCGTAGTCCAGCTCGCGATTGAAGGTCGGGATCAGACCGCGCTGCAGGCCATTTGGCTGCGAGAAGCTGAAGATCCCCGATCCGTCATCCATCGATCGCGAGAGCGTGTACGCCGTCTGAATGCCGATCCCGCCCCGGAACTGGCGCCGTGCGTGGAATTGCGCGGCCTGATAGTTGCTCCGGCCGGTGTGCGTGAATTCGTTCAGGGTGCCGACACTCGGAAACGGCCGGACGCTCTGGGTGAAGGCGGCGTTGCCGGCGCGCGCGATCGCGTCCCATTGGCTGAGCGGCACGGCGTTGAAATCGAAGGAATCGAGCGGCAGATCGCTGCCATGCGATCCGACATAGGACGCCTCGATCGTGAAGTTCAGGCCGACCTGGCGCTCGATGCCCGCGTTCCACAGCTGCGTGCGCGGCAGCGGTGACAGCGTCGCCCAGCCGGCGCCGAACTGCAGCGGCTGCGTCGGCGACGCATTGCGCTCGGCCGCAAACGGGTCCGCCGTCCCCGGAACGCCGGTCAGCGGCATCCCCTGGCTCAACGTGAACGGCTGGGGCAACGCCGGTCCGCGCCGCTGGAACTGGACGTTCGTCGTGAAACCGGGGTAGAGGGCGCCGGACCCGCCGAGATTCGAGAAGAACTGGGAGTAAAACAGGCCGTAGGCGGCGCGGACGACCGTCTTGTCGTTCAGCGTCCAGGCGACACCGGTGCGCGGGCCAAAGTTCGCCTTGTCCGACACGAGGTTCAACGAGTCCGATGCGTTGACGCCGGCGACCAGCAACCGGCCAGTCGCCGGATCGATCCGCGAGTAGATGTTGCCGTCGATCGTAAGCGGCGTCTCGTATTCCCACCGCAGCCCCAGATTGAACGTCAGGCGGTCGTTTGCCTTCCAGTCGTCCTGCAGGAACAGGGCGTAATTGCGGTTGTGGCGGATGGTCTCGGGCTGCGGAATGGAATACTGCGCCGACTCGACCAGGCCGAAGAGAAACGCGGCCCACTGCGTCGCCTGCGTATTCGACGGGGCGCCGGGGAGCATGTCGCCGTTGATCGTGTACACGCCAGCGAAGTTCCCGCCACCGTTGAAGATGTCGAGCTGGTTGAGTCGCAGCTGACCCCCACCCTTGACGGTGTGGCCGGCATGCACCCACGTGACGGCATCCGCCAGTTGTACCGTGGTCGTATTCTGCCGCCGCAGCGTGTTCGCATTGAGGCCGAACTGAGAAACAGTTCCCGCGCGATAGCCCCAGTTGAATCCAGGGAACTGAATCGCGGGCGCGTAATAGCCGCTGTCGCCTCCGAAGACCAATTGCGGCGCTTGAGCGAAGCCCAGCGTCGACGGCGAGCCGATCCCGCCGGGCGGATCGAGCGTCTGTTTGTTCAAGTTGATCCCGAGCGTCGCTTCGTGGACCAGGTTCGACCGCGCCGTCTGGTTGTAATTGAGCGACAGCTGACGATCGACCGGGCGGTTGGGTCCCGTTCCTGGATTCATCGGACCGGGAATGATGATCGAGGCGTCGCCGGTGAAGCTGGGGTTGACGCCGGTCTGCTGCGAATAGCGTCCGGAGAGGCGGACGGTTGTGCCGATGCTGTGATCGACGCGCGTGTTGATCTGATTCAGATCGACCTGGTCCTCGGACGTCGTGACGTAGTTGTTGCTCAACCCGGATTGATTCGGCAGCGGCAGCGACGCGATGATCGCTCTGGCCGCCGGGTCGATCCGGTTCTGCGGAATCAGGTTCAGGCCAAGAGGGTTGCTCGGTGTGGCGCGCGCCGGGTCGCGGACCTGCTGCCCGGTGGCCGGATCGACGATGGGCGTCGAAAACGCCGAGAGATCGCCCTGCCGGAGCGCATCGGTCGGCAGTGTTGAGGTGAATTGCCGCGGGATCGTTCGCCGGAGCCCCTCGTAGTTGAAGAAGAAGAACGTGTCGCCGGACAGCTTCATCGGTCCGCCGATGGACCCGCCAAATTGACGGAACTTGTCGGCGGGCTTGGCGATCCCGCGCGAGTTGTTGAAGAAGTTGTTCGCGTTGAGCGCCTCGTCGCGGAAGTAGCCGTAGCCGCTGCCGCGATACTGGCTGGTTCCCGATTGCACGATCGCGCTGACCGTGCCGCCGGAGGTCCGTCCATACTCGGCCGCGTACGCCGAGGTCTGCACCTTGAATTCCCGCAGCGACTCGACGGATGGAATGAATGTGATATCGCCGGTCGAGCCAACGACGGCCGACACGCCATCGATCATCACCTCGGTATTCGCCGTGCGGCTGCCGTTGATCGACAGCTGCGCGGTCGCAAGATTGCCATCGGCGTCGGTGCCACCCGCAACGCCGCCGACGAGCTGTACGAGGTTCATGGGATTGCGCGCGAAGAGCGGCAGTTGCTTGACCTGCTCCGGCGTGATCGTCTCCGCCAGCGACGACGTGTCACGACGCAGTTCGACCACGCTCTGCGCCGTCACGAGCACGGTTTCGCTCAGCGCCTCGATCGGAAGCGTCACGTCGACGTGCAGGCGGTCTGCAATCCGCAGCGTCAGCGGCTTGATCTCGCGGGTGGCAAAGCCGCTCAGCTCAGCGACGACGCTGTACTCGCCAGGTGGCAGGGCGACCACCGCGTACGTGCCGTCGCCGCCGGTGTGCGTCGTCGCCGCGACAGTGCCGCGGTCGAGGCTGTTGATGGTGATCGTCACGCCGGGCAGCGCACCGCCCGACACGTCCTTGACCACGCCGGCGATCGCGCCGTCGACGGTTTGCGCGGATGATGAGGTCGACAGGAGTGCGGAGAGTATCAACCCACAGCAGATTCGAACCACGGTGCCACTCCTTTAGGAATCAGGCCACGACGGGCGCTGCGAAGACCGGTGCGGCGACGAGCATGGCGGCGCCGCGCAGTCGTGGCAGGTCGCCGCTCGAAACGGTGATGACGGTCGTCGCGGCAGCCGACGGCACCAGCGCGCGCTCGGCCAGGCCGCGCCGGACCACGCCGGCGATGAGATCCCACGCCGTTGTGATCTCGCCGCCGATGACGATGGATGACGGATTGATGGTGTTGACGATGGTCGCGCAGCCAATGCCCAGGTACCGCGCAGTCTCGAGGAGCGCGGCGACCGCGCGGCGGTCGCCCGACCCGGCACGCGCGATGACCGTGTCGATCGAGACCTCCCGCCCGTACCGTCTCATGGTCGCCGGGTTCGAAATGTATGTTTCCCAGCAGCCCGTCGACCCGCAGGAGCAGCGGGGGCCGTCGATGCTGAGCGGCATATGCGCGAACTCGCCGGCGATGCTGTTGCGCCCCCGCACCAGCTCGCCATTGATGACGACGCCGACGCCGACGCCGTCGGAGACACTGACAAACACCAGATCCCGCGTCGCAGCGGCCTCCGCGCGGGCTTCCCACAGGTGGGCGAGCGCACAGGCGCGCCCGGCGTTCTCGATGTGCACCGGCAGGCCGACGGCGCGCGCGAGGCGACCGCGCAGGTCGACGTCGCGCCAGCCCAGCGTCGGCGCATGGAGAACCCGTCCCGTCAGGTGATCAACCATTCCGGCGACGGCGATCCCGACGCCTTCGCACCGACCGCTGGGCGCCTGACCAATCAGCGATCGAATGCGGCGGGCGAGGCGCACGGTGAACTGCCGCGGCTCGCGCGGAGTCGGCAGTGTGACGATGTCTGAGCGGGGCGCCCCTACGAAATCAGCCAGCATCAGGTACGTCGCGCTCGCCCGCACGTCAACGGCCACGCTGAAACGCGGCGCCGTGTTGATGAACAGCTGCGTAGGCCGCCGGCCCCTCGGCGCGGTGACCGCCGCGCCCTCGACGATGTGGCCGGCGTGGAGCAGCTCTTCGATGAGCAACCCGACCGCGCCGCGGCGCAGATTCATCCGGCGCGCGAGGTCAGCGCGCGAAATGGGCTGATGGCTGCTGATCAGCGTCAGGGCGATCTGACGGTTGATCTGCCGCGAGGTGCCGCGCCGGGCGATCGCGAACTGTGTGGGGTCGATGCGCCGCATTTGTCTTAAAGTGAGACAAAACCCAGGCGATGGGCAGCCATTGTCAAGCGATCGCGGATTTCAGCTCGATCGGTTGACGCGGTCGCCCTCGATCTCGACGACGACGACGGTGGCCATCGGATCAAGGATGGGGCGCTCGACGATGAGCGAGGTGCGGCCGTTCTCCGTTCTCGTCTCGACCGGCTTCCGATCGGCGAGCCGATAGGCGCGTTTCACGGCGTTCCGCATCGGCGGCAGCGGGAAGGGCGCGCGCGGTTCGTCGAAGAACGTGAAGTACAGCTTGCCGGGCTTCGTCGTCACGCGCCACTGCGTCTGCGGGTACACCTGCGGATCGCCACGGACGTCGCGGGCCCCGCGCGCGCTCGGCTCGCCCAGTTCCTCGCCGAATGGCGTCGGTCCGGCGCCGTAGACGGCCTCGCCGTTGACCTGCAGCCAGTGTCCGACCGTCCGCAGAATATCCTGGCTGGCCGGCGGGATGACGCCGTCGGCCATCGGGCCGACGTTCAGCAGGTAGTTGCCGCCCTTGCTGACGATATCGAGGAGCTTGAACGCGATCTGGCCGGGCGATTTCCAGTCGGTGTCGTCGGTCCGATAGCCCCACGTGTGGTTGATCGTCGCCGGCGTTTCCCACGCCTCCCCCGAGACGTTCGACGGAATGACGTTGTCGCCCGTGCTCCGATAGTCGCCCTCGGTGCCGAGCCGGCCGTCAATCAGCGTGTTCGGCTGAAGCGACCGCACGATCGTCGCGAATCGCTGGGCGCGATCGCCGGTCATCATCCGCGGCGTGTCGAACCAGATCAACGCGACCGGCCCGTAACCGGTCAGAAGCTCGCGAACCTGCGGTTCTGCCTTCGCGCGCAGGTACTGGTCGTAATCCTTTTTCTCGTCGGCGGGGAAGTCCCAC